>JANQKH010000887.1 GCA_028281215.1 Phycisphaeraceae bacterium
CGCCAAGCCGCCACCCATGTCTTCGATGCGTCGCGTGATGACTTCAAACGAAAGGCAATTGCCACTGGTGACGTGTTGTCCGAGCATTCGCGGATCGGGATTGGCGCCGAGCGTGTCGATGTTGTGCAGCATGAGGTGCTTGAGCGCCGGCTGATCGGTGAGCATGTCGCGTAGCACGCCATTGCGAAGCAGGTTCGGCACTTCGTACCAGTGTCCGACCGGATGTAGGCATTGCGCGGGCAGGTTGTCGGTGTAGTCGCTGCCTTCGCCGACGGTGTTGGCCCAGTTGATCAGGGCCGCGTTGAGGCTTTCGCGCACCTTTTGTGCCTGCTCATCAAGGATCTGCTGCGGCATTTCCTCCCACGCGAAACGCAGGTCGCGCTCCATCGGCACCAGACGCAACCCGACGGACTTGCCTTGCGACAAGTAAAGCGGCCCCTCGTAACCGTACCGATTGTGATGCTCGATAAACGCATCGATAGCGTCGTGGGTGAGATAACTGGTCGTGAACGCGTGCACGGGCATCTTGCCCGCGTGGCATCCGGTCTTGCGGCTCTTGGCCAGGTGCACTTCGATGAACGAACGTATTCGCTCACCCAATCGCGCGAAAGGGTTGAGCGCTTTGACCACGCCTGCACCTTGCGTCCAGCGGCTACCCACGCCCGCCGCCAGGGTAATCACACCGACCTCCCCGTCGGCCAGCGCTTGTCGGCCCGCCTCTTCGATCACGGCGTCGCTTGCGACCGTCAGATCGATAATATCGTCCGGCGTAACATCCTCGATGGTTGTGCTGGGTGAGAGTCGGTTTTGCGACAGGCCGATGCGACCGGCGATCAGGTCCGCGCGAATCTGTTCGTGCGCCGCACGGTCAAAGCCGATCGAACGAAGCAGCGAATCAAGATCGTGTTCTTCCTCACCGTTGGACGTCGACTGCGGCAACAAACTCTGCAACACCTGTTGCATGGTGTTGGCGAGACTAGGGTCCGACTGACACACATCGCTGAACTGCTGAAGCTGCGCGCGGTCGGCGGGGTCGAGTGACTTTGGATCCGTCCGCAACCAACTCGGCGCCATGATGCGGTAGTAACCACCCGGCAGCACAGCTTGGTCATCCTGCAGCAGGGTCGCACACGTGCCGCGCGGATTGATCGCAAAATCGTACACCACCGGCTCCATCGCGTAAGGCATGGCCTGATGCAGCGCAGCCTTCGCGTCGCTCATCGTTTGCTGGATGAAATCTTGCGCGGCAGCCTTAATGGACGGATCGAAGATAAATCCCATACCGCCGCCAGACATGCCGCCGAGCATCCAGAAACCCCAGAACTGCTCGCCGAACCGTTCGCGCACCTTTTCGATCAGCAGTTCGGTGTAGTACGTGCTCGCCCAAGGAATGATCGTCTGTAGCGGCTCGAAAAAGTTACGGGTGGTTTCGCGGCCGACGGCTTCGATGTCGCCCGCCTTCAGCGACCCCACAATGTTGTCGAGCACGCGCATGGCGTCCTTGCGGGCTTCCCACTCGGCGCCGCTGCGCAACAGGTACTTTTCGGTAACCATTTCGAGGATTGGGCCGACATTCTGCGCGAGGCCGCCATGCACGAGGACGAGGCTGTCCTGCAACCGCGTGCGCGTCCGGGCGGAGCAATCTTCCTCATCGAGAATGCGATGATTGGGCAGCAACCTGCCGCGACTGATGCCGTGCTCCGGGTCGTCGTGGCCGGCCTCGGCGCCGCAGATGAGTTTCATACCCGGCCAAATGCCGCCGGAGTCCTGCCAGCCGCCGCCCGATCCGCCGATCCATTCACCAAGAATGGCCCGCGCCGCAGCAATGCGGCGCTCTGATTCGTTCAACGGTCCGATCAACGATTCAGCCTGCCCCGTCGCGCGCATGCACACGGCGATGAGCGACGCCAGCAGGTTGGTCGACACGGCAAGCCGCGAACCCTTTGGAATGTCATTGACACTGCTGACCAGTTCGATGCCGCGGCCGGGTCCGAGCAGTCTTTCGAGTAAGTCACTCAAGCTTTGTTCCGACCCTTCGACGCCCGCCGGCACGATGCCGGCCGCGATCACCGCCGCTTTGAGCAGACCGAGGTAGTCTCGTGCGAAGTCAAACACTTCCGGCAGGTTATTGATCTCCGCGCGGGCGTTGAGGTCGACACTGATCAAGCGCAACACCGGTTGATCGATTACCCGAAAGTAGGCCTCGATCGGCGGTTTGGGTTTGGCGTCGCGACCGCGCACACCAAGGTCGACCGACACATTCAACACCCGTGCACCCTGCGGATAATCCATCCCAAGGAAGAAGATGTCGCTCCACGCACTGTGTGACAGGTCCATGCGCACCGGTGTGCGCTCGCAGATTAACGGGTACAAACCGGTCTTCGTTGAACGTTCAAGCAACTCCTTGCGCACACGCAGTGGATGGTCAGCCGGGTGCCCGATGCGGAACATCCACTGGTTGCCTCGCACCGATCGCACGGATCGGCGCACCTGGTTGGCGAGCGTTTGAAACGCGAGTTGTTTGTAGGCCGAAGCAAGCGCGCTGCACACCGCGTCATTGACGCCCTGCGATTCACGGCGATCAAGGAACGCATCGATCGCCTCTTCAAATCGCCGCACGAGCAGGTGCTCATACCCTTCGTACGGCACGCGACCGGGCGCCGTGTCCTCAAGGCGAACCGGCAGGTGGAAGCGATAAATCGCGTAAAGAAAGAACAACGCCCGCACGCGCTCGTAAAGGTTGTCACACTGTCGGCGGAACGTGTCCAACGCATCGCAGGCTTCGATGAGTTGATCGGCCGTCATCGAAGCGCACACCGATTCCAACGCGGTGTCACGCACCTGCGGATCGCTTGACGTGATGATGTCGATCAGTGAATGGGGCATGGATACCAGTCGTCTTGTGTTAGGCGCCACCGATGGCGTTCGCTTATCGCTGTGTCAGTTCGCGCGCCGCCATCATTTCGACCATCTGGGCAAGCACTTCCTCGCGGTCGTCACCGTGCAGCGCAAGGGCGAGTTGCGCCATAAGCAGGCCGTACTTGACGCCGATGTTGTACCGGCTGCCCTCAACCTCAATCGCGAGATACCGTTCGCGTTTGGCCAGGTCATCGAGCGCAGGGGACAGAGCGATCGACTGGTTGCCCGCATCGCTTGCCGTTTCGGTCAACATGGTCATAACCGTCGAAGTCAACACGTGAATGCCGAAGAGGCACAGGTAATGCCCCGCGCGCAGCCCCGGCACGATCAATTTCTGCTCGGCCTCGGTGGGCGTCGGCTTCTCAATCACGCGCTCGATTTCATATTCGTTGTCCGCCCGAGCAAGACGTCTCGCACCAACCGTACCGTAGTACGGCAGCATGCTTTCCCGCGTGGGTTGCACGGCCGAGACGGCACACGCTTCGCGTTTCGCCAACCCCACCACTTGCTTGGCACAGGTTTGTTGGTTTTCACTGAGATACAAATGGTCGTTGACCACGTGCAAAAACGCTTCATTGCCGACGAACTCGGAAGCGCATTGCAGGGCGTGGCCGTAACCACGCTCTTCCGTTTGCTCAACCAGATGCAGGTTTGCGGCATACGCGCCTGCGCCGTCGCGGTAGGCGTCCTGATCACCCGGACAGATCACGATGCAGATTTCATCGATGCCGGCGCTGGCGACTTCGTTGAGGATGATCTGCAACGCTGAGCGGTCCTGACCGTCACGATCGACGAACGTCTGCAACGGCAGCGCCCGCTGCTGGCGGCTGGCGGCGGTGATCACAGCTTTGCGGATATCCATCGTTCAACTTTCCGAATTTACGCG
>JANQKH010000894.1 GCA_028281215.1 Phycisphaeraceae bacterium
ACTTCATCGGATTCAAACAACTGGCCGGCATGGCGCTTGACTGCACGCCGCCGCCGCAACCACGTCCGACACTTTCGAATCGTGATGGCGAGCAACCAGGTTTCCACGGATGCCTCTCCGCGAAATTTCGATCGGCCTTCCATCGCGGCGACGAATACGTCCTGAACAAGATCTTCGATTTCATTGGCATCGTTCGTCCCCAGCATCCGCGCGCCAAGACGCGCAACCCGCGGACCATGCACAGCGATCAGATCCCCAAGCGAATCGATGCCGATACCACAATCCGACGTGTCGTGAGAGTTGTGTTGCGCCTGCGCCGCCATCCAACCCTCACGCCATGATGCAGTCTGGTCGGTCATGTCTACACCATTAGTAGCGCCAACGAGCGATTTCTTACATGGATATACAGAGATTCTGTTGATTCAGCCTGAATCCTGGCAAACAGCCACACAAACGGTAACCAATCACCGCCAAGGACCGGTCGCGCCCTTTTCCAACTGGTCGACGACCGAACGCTTGCCGCGCCAACGCCGCAGCAGGTACCAGACCGGTGTCCGCAGCGGCCAGAGCATGAACGTTCTGGCAAACGCAATCGAATCCTGCACGGACTTGGTGATCGAATCTTCAAACTCCAGTGACGAATCGATCAGCCGGTAGTGATGGTGGCTCATCAACGCCTGCTCCGCCGCTTCGTGATGGCGGTAGAGCTCATCCAGCGTCGCATCGGGAAACTGTTGCATCCATGACACATCATCGCGCGGGAACATCTTGCCGTCTTTCGACGAACTGGTGGTCAGCCCCGCGTCGGCCGGCTCAAACAGCGTGACCAGATCAAACGTGGTCTTCTCCTGAATGAGGTACATACAGATGAAACGCGAAGCCTGCGTGTGCCGCCACGCCACGATGATCGACGAGACCGGCCCAACCCCCGTTTCAAACACACCTGCCCGCTCGTATTGGTGCGCCATCATCCATTCGTCCGTCGCACCCGCCGATGCCGCCTGCCGATAGGAAAGATTCTCGCGCTGCGACGTCACCCGCCGCAATGTCATCTTGCCCATGCCGACTGCGAGAAAGGTCACCATCGCCACCAAACTGAGGTAGAGCACGCCGACAATGCCAGCCACGTAGATGAGAATCTCGGTGAGGTCCATACCGACCCACGCCTCCCGTCAAGCATTCACGCCGGCCCGATGGCCTTGGAAGATTCAATGCCCCGTATGCCCGAACCCCCCCGCGCCGCGCGTTGTTTCTTCAAGACTATCCACCACTTCCCACCGCGTGCGCGGCACGGGGCAGATCAACATCTGCGCAATGCGCATCGAACGCGTCACCGTAAACGGTTCCTTGCCGAGGTTGATCAGCGGCACTTTGACTTCGCCGCGGTAGTCGGCATCAATCGTACCGGGACCGTTGATCATGGTGATGCCGTGCTTCATGGACAAACCGGAGCGCGGGCGGACCTGGGCTTCGTAACCTTGCGGCACGGCCATCGCAAAGCCGCAGGGGATCAGAGCGATGTCGCCGGGCTGAATCTCGACCGGTTCACTATTCGGCACAGCAGCGTGCAGATCCATGCCGGCGGCGTGATGGGATTGATAGTCCGGTAACGGGATATCTTCCTGACCGGGCAGGCGGGTGATCGGAACATTTATCAGATTCTGGCTCATTGGCCGAAATCATACATGAGCAGGTCGGGTGTGATAACCGGCCACGTTATGGGAGTGAAAGCCATGAAACTCTTCAAGACATTGGTGGTGGTGATTCTGTTGGTGGTGGGCGCCGCAACGCTGTCCGGTTGCAACACCGTCAAAGGCATCGGCAACGACATCTACTCCGCCGGCGAAACCACCCAGGACTGGATCAACGGCTCACAGGCGGATGGTGGGTATTGATTCCGACGACTTGGTGTCGGCCCGGTTAGAGCGCCGAGGACACCGAGAGAGGATGAGTAGGTGAGAAACGATTGGATTTGTTTGAAGGGATGAATACAAGAATTGTTATGGTGTGCGCGGGAATCTTGATCATCAAATCCCTCTCGGTGCTCTCACCTCCACTCATCAAACTCGGTGTTCCACATGGTTCACTGACATTGCGGCGGATTGCATAGAAAGGCCTGTGCTTGCCGCAAAACGGGCAAACCCCTATCCTCTCCCTCTTTCCCCCGCAAAACGCGAAACCACCCTCCCCTTGAGGAAGAACGATGACACTCAAGATTGCTGTATTGCCCGGTGACGGCACCGGTCCGGAAGTCACCCGCGAAGCTGTGAAGGTGCTCGACGCCATCGCCAAAAGTGAAGGCATTGACTACTCCACGCAGGAGTTCGACTACGGCGGCGACCGCTGGATGAAGGAAGGTGAACCGGAAGAAGTCATCAGCGATGAGCAACTGGCTGAACTGAACGGCTTCGACGTCATCCTGTTAGGGGCGATCGGTCACCCCGATGTGAAACCCGGCATTCTCGAAAAAGGTTTGCTGCTTCGCACTCGCTTCGCACTCGATCAATACATCAATCTGCGGCCGGTGAAACTCTATCCGGGTGTCGACACGCCGTTGAAAGATAAAGGTCCGGATGACATCAACTTCGACGTGGTGCGCGAGAACACGGAAGACCTCTACTGCGGCTGCGGCGGATTCCTCCGCAAAGGCACGCCACAGGAAGTCGCGACGCAGGAAATGATCGCAACGCGATTTGGTGCTGAACGTTGCCTGCGTTACGCATTCGATCTCACGCGCCGCAAGAAAGAAGCCGGGCAAGGCGAAGGCATGTTGACGCTCGTCAGCAAAACCAACGTGCTGACCTACTGCGGCGACCTGTGGTTCCGCGCGTTCGAAGAAATCGGTGATGCCGACTACCCCGACATCAAGCGTGACTACAACCACATCGACGCGGCCTGCATGTGGTTCGTGAAGAACCCCGAGTTCTACGACACCGTCGTCGTGCCCAATATGTTCGGCGACATCATCACCGACCTCGGCGCGATGATTCAGGGCGGCATGGGCATCGCGGCCGGCGGCAACATCAACCCCGATCCCGGCGGCACGAGCATGTATGAACCGATCGGCGGTTCCGCGCCGAAATACACGGGTCAGAATGTCATCAATCCGATGGCCGCGATCGGCGCGCTGGCGATGATGCTGCAGAACCAGAAAGACGACAGCGGCAACTTTGCATGGAAAACAGCAGGCGACCGCGTGGAAAACGCGATCAAGTCGGTGACACCGAAGTTGGAAAGCCTCGCCGCCGGCCGCATGGGCTACTCGACCAGTGAAGTGGGCGATCTGGTCTGCGAAGCACTTTGACGAATCCATGAATGCAAAATTTTCCGCGATAAACGGCCTAAATCGCCCGTTGCGCCTTCGTTACGCGAACATTCGGCCGCATTACACGTCTGTACCTGTAAGCTAAGGGCAATTGACGTATCCCTTCCTGTAACCGGGGTGACGTATTGAAAGGTCCGGGAGTTCCATGATGGCAAAAACAAAACTTTCGTTGGCTACGCTGGTATGTGTGATATTGCTTAGCGTGGTGGGTTGGCGGCCGGCCGCCGTCCAAGCCGCGGCGGAGAGTCCGCGCGCGATCTTCGCATCGCTCTACGGCGACGAGATCAAACGCGTCTCCGCCACGCGCGACACCAAAGACGACGTCGCGCTGGCCAAGAACCTGCTCAAAGCAGTTGAAACCGCCAAGGACCAGGCGGAACTGGTCGAGGTATTCTGCGACAACGCTTACCTGCTCGCGTCGCGCGACAGCACGGCCGACGGCTACGACACCGCGATCTCCGCGATGCAAACCCTGGCGAAGTATGTGCCCGACAAGGCGATGGAGACGAGCGAGAAGATTTACGCCACGTTGCGCAGCCGATTCATGCGCTCCACTGGCGACGAAAAGGCGACCGCCGGCGAATCACTGATCGATCATCACCTCGCCGCCGCCAAAAGGTTCATCGACAGCAGCGACTACAAAGGCGCGGCCAGGGAATACCAACGCGCCCAAGTCATTGCCCGGCAGATTCAGTCACCGCGACTTTCACAGATCGACGCCAAACGGGAAGAAGCCAACGAGCGCGAAGAGACAGCGCGTCGCATTTCACTTTTGCAGGAACGCATCTCTGAAGATGCGTCGAACGCGGCATTGCGCAAAGAGTTGGTGTTGATTTACGTGGTCGAAATGGATGACCCCGCCGCCGCGATGCCCCACGCCGGCGCTACGGGTGACGATGAACTGAAGCGACTGGTCCCTCTCGCCGCCAAAGGCAACGCCGCGCCGACCGATGCGAGCCTGGACCTTGGCGACTGGTACTTCCGGTTGAGCAGCGAGGCGTCAAACGACAGTGTCAAACGACGGTTGTTGCAACACGCATCCAAGCACCTTTCACGATTCCTTAACGACTCTGCCAATGCCAGCGGCATTCAAAAAGCCAAGGCGACACTGACGTTGAATCGTGTCAAGACGACACTGGACAAACTGAAGCCGACCAGCGTTGCGACGAACACGAACACCAATTCCAACACCAATGTGCGGCCGCCGACGCACCCTGCCAAAGTCGATAAACCCGGCAAACTGATTGACGCATTGAAGTTGGTCAGCGCATCACAAGACACCGCCACGGGCAAATGGGAGGCAACCGGCCGCAAGGTCGGATCGGTCGTCGAAGGCGATTACAGCTCGGCGTGGCTTAACCTGCCGGTGCAACCGAGCGACGAATACGAAGTGCGTTTCAAGTTTGTCAAGACCGCCGGCCGCGCGGTGGTCAAGGTGTATCTGCCTCTGCCGTTCGTCGACAGTTCCAGCAGCAGCTACACCGAAGGCGTGTGCGCCACCTTCGGCGCCACGGACGGCAAGTTCAGCATGCTCGAGCGCGGCACAGGCACGAGCTATTACTACACCTACTACGACGAAACGAACTACAAAAACAACCCCACACTTCAAGGCGCCGTGCGCCTGACCAACGGCAAGCCGTACTCCTTCCGCATCACGGTCAAGAAGGACGACGACCTGCCGGTCATCACCGTTTACATCTCCGGCAAGAAGTTCATCGCATGGAAAGGCAAGCCGTCTGCATTGCCGGGCTATCATTCTTCCTCGACGAAGGTGGACCGCAAAACAATCGGACTCGGCGTGTACAACCCCGTCCAGCGATCGACTGCCGTGTTCACCAGCTTTTCCATCAAATCACTCAGCGGGACGGTCAAAACCCTGCGCGACAAGTGATCGCTGTTGCTGACCGCCTTCCTGTTGGGATGCGAGTTGTGGAACAAACGTTCACTCCCCAGCCAACGGATTCCTGTTAACCTTTAGGGATACGGGACCACCTTTATTCCGGGCTGGGCGAAATGGTGACATCAATCGACGATCCTCATTTCGAGTCGTTTGCGCATGCGAAACTGCAAAGCGAACGTGTTCGCCTGTTGTGCATGCTGGGTTTTATGACGCTGTTCCTCACGGTTGGTGTGTATCGCATCATTCAACCGGCGGATGGCGGGCCGATGGTCGGCTGGGTGCTGCTCGGCGCGGCGATCGCCTGCTTCTTGTACGAATGGCTGATGTTGCAGAAAGTGCGTCGCTGTATTGCGATATCAACCGACCTGTCTGACACCGCCTGGCGGTTGCACGTGACGATCGAGTGCTGTTTTCCTTTGATCGCGATCATCGGCGTCCGCTATGCCGCGCCGATCAATCCGTTCACGCTGCTGGTCTCGCCGGCGTATCCGTTCATCATGATTCTCGTTTCCACCGCCGTCCTGCACCTCGATCGCAAGTTGACACTGCTTACCGGCATCATAGGCACGTTGAATTACACCCTGGCAATCGCTTTCGTGTTCGCAACACGCGACGTGGCACACACCAACCCGCATCCGACCGCAATGTACGTGACGCTCGCCATCGTGCTAGCGATGGCGACGGTCGCTTCGGCATTTGTGACGGACCGTGTGCGCAATTACGTCGATCTGGCCGTGCGTGAACTCGAACTGCGAAGACAGAAGGACCGGCTGGACCGCGACATTGCCATGGCGCGCGAAATCCAACAGGGGCTGCTGCCCAACGAAACACCGCAACTCGCCGGCTACGACATCGCCGCGCATAGCGAACCGGCCGACCAAACCGGCGGCGACTACTACGACTGGCAGGTGATCGATGAACACCGCATCGTGATTTCATTGGCTGACGTAACCGGGCACGGCATCGGCCCGGCATTGGTCACTGCCGCCTGCCGTGCTTACGTGCGCGCCACCCTCACGGGTGACATCGCACCATCCAACGTGATCACACGCGTCAACGAATTGTTGCATGACGACTTGCCCGCCGGCCGATTCGTGACCTTTGCGCTGATCGAACTGAACACCAGAACGCACACCGCCCGCCTGATGGCCGCGGGCCACGGACCGACGTTCTTCATTCAACACAACGGCGATGAGGTGCAAACACTGTTGCCGCAAGGCATGCCGATGGGCATTGATCTGAATCTCGGCCTCGACGAACCAATCGAAATCGCCATGCAACCGGGTGATGCCATGGTGATGTTGACCGACGGGTTCTTCGAGTGGTCCGACCTGAACGGCAAACAGTTCGGCATTGATCGGTTGCGGCAGGTGATGCACAACAGCAGGGAGCATGCAGCCGACGCGATTATTGCAAAGATGGACCAAGCCATTCGCCGGTTCACCAATCGGCCGGATCAGGACGACGACATGACGGCGGTGGTGATTCGTCGATTGCCAACCAACGCCGCACCTGAATTGCAAACTTGAATCGCGCGCATAACCACGATCACATTCTGACGCGCGCTACCGACCGTCGGCCTGTTTCCTGGCCGCGTCTTCATGAGCCCGTTGCATCCACTGATCGATCACCAGGTTTGCCTTGGACAAGGCCGATCGCATGTCCGCCAATTCGCTTTGCATGCGCGCGTGATCGGATGCCGCGTCGGTCAGTTGTGATTGCAGATCGGAGATGCGCAGTTCCGCAGCGTTGACCTGTCCGGACAACGCGGACGCCTGCGAGGTAATCTGTCGAATTTGTGTGCGCTGTCCACCGATGGTTTCGCCTGCTCGCCACAGACCGACCATCCCGAGGATGATCAACACTGCGACCAGCGACCAGCCGACGTAACCCGACCGCCGCGCCCGACGGACTTCGAGTTGCCGTTGGTCTTTCAACAGGTTGCAAGCCGCTTCGAGTTGGCTGGTCAGTGCGGTGAAGCGTTCGTCGTAGGAAGTGAACAGCGACACCGCGTCTTCCACCACGTTTGCGCTGGTGGTGGGGTTCATCACCGGCTTGGTCGGCTTGTCAGGCGCCGCCGGCGCATCAGGTGATGCTGTTGAAGTGTGCATCGACCGGACATTGCCGACGTGATCGGTGCCGGTTTCTTCGAAGGTATCGCCTTCGCCGGACGCATCAGCGTCGCCGGCCTTTTGACCGAGCATGTCCTGAAGCCCGCGGCCGAGCCGGGGCTTGCGTGTGGAGGTTTCGGTGGTTGGCGAACCATCGCCGGGATGGGTGGCGTCGTCCATGACACGGTGCTCCTGATGTTCATTCCATTGAACCGCGTTCGATTGTAACGAATGAACGGAAGCAACCCAAGTTGAGCAGTTGCGATCGTAGGAGAAAATTGTCGCCGCTACTCGGGTTTGATCTCGGGCACGTTAGGCACCGGCTCTTCGGCGGGTTTTTCATCGGGCTCTGTGGCCGGCGCTTCGTCCGGAACTTCATCCGGGGGCGGGTCTGGCCCCTCGCTATTGTTTCCTTCGCGCCATTGAATGGTTTGGCCGTCGAGGAAACGCTGGGCGTCTTCATGTCCGGCGCGGGCGGCGCGGATGTACCAGGTGACCGCCTGCTCGTCGCTCTTTTCGACACCGTTGCCGTTGCGGTGGGCGATGCCGATTTTATACATGGCATCGTTGTCGCCGAGTTCGGCCGAGCGACGCCACCATTTGAGAGCTTCGTCGTAATCCAGTTCGACGCCTTTTTTGAAGTAGTAAATCGTGCCGACGTTGCAGTTGGCTTTGGGGTGGTTCAGTGCGGCGCCGGCCTTGTACCACTTGAGCGCCTCGGCCAGATCCTGATCACCGCCGAGCGGTTCGTCGAAGCAGTAGCCGTACTCATTCATGGCGAACGAATTGCCGCGCAGCGCGGCGTCGCGGTAGAACGCGCGCATTTTGACATAATCTTTCCCCACGCCGCGCCCGTGCCGGTACACGTTGGCAAGCCAGAGAGTCGCCTCGATGCTGCCCCGTTCCGACGCCTTGGCCCACCATTCCACCGCCTTTTCCGGGTCAGGCTGTTCGAGCCCGATGCCTTGGCTGTAAAGGTACGCCAAACTGTTCATGGAACGTACGTGCCCCATGGCGACGGTTCGGCGAAAATATTCCCACGCGGCGGTCGGCTGTTTCTCCAACCCCATGTCGCCATCGTCGATCGCCAGATAACCCAACACGTAAATGCTCTCGATGTTGTTTTTCTTCTCTCCTTTCAGAGCGAGCGACTTGGCATGTTCAAGCAACTCGGATGCCCGGTTCGGATCCTTCTTGAAGTGTCGGCCGTGATGGTGGTACTCGGCGAGACGCAGCAGCGCAAAGGGCGAGTTTTTCTCGGCCGCCTTTTCATACCACGCCGCCGACTTGCCGTAATCACGTGGAAAACCGCTCATGCCCGAGCGATATCCGTTGGCGATGCGCAACATCGCGGGCACCGAACCCTTGTCCGCCGCTTTTTGAAGCATGGCGGCGGCAGCCTGGACATCGCGCTTCACGCCGTCACCGCGCTCCAGTTTCAGCGACATCTGTAACATCGCTGAGATGTTCCCCGCCTTGGCGGCGCGCGGCAGGTGAGCTGAGTACCCTTTTAAGGCTTCCTTCAGGTACAGCGTGTAGGCGTTTTCCGGCAGCTTGCCCTCGGCAAAGAGCGTCGAATTGACGATCAGGTCTTCTTCCGACTGAACGGCTCGATCGAGGTAAGGAATCAACGCCTCCAACTTTTCAAACTGCACCGACGTGAAGGCGAACTTGCTTGTGCTCTTGGTGTTGATCCGGGTTTTCAGTTTGGCGAGCAGCGCCTCGGCGTCCGCCTTGGTGATGGGCTTCTCCGCTTCGGCAGGCTTGTCCGGTTTCGGTGTCGGTGTCGCCGGTGACTTGGCGTCATCGGGAACATCAGAACCGTCGGGCGCTTTGGCCACGTCGGCGGACTTCGGGTTGTCCGGCGCCCGGTCATCCTTCGACGCGCCGTCCCGCGTTGCCGCACCGCACAAGCTCACCACACCGAGGATGACCGCACCAAACAGAATGCTCGATCGTAATCGTTGAATCCGTCCAGCCATCAGAAGCGCCTCCACCATTAATGGTCCTTGCATATTAATCACCCAAAGTGTGCAAAGGTTTGCGCATTCTACATGCAACCGGACGACGTCTCGCTCGATTCTATCATTGTTACGTGATGATTCGGGCGGTACATTACTCCCATGCGATACGCGATGATCATGGCGGGCGGGTCCGGTACGCGGCTTTGGCCGATGAGTCGCCAGAAGTTACCCAAGCAGTTGATTCCATTCCTCGACGGCAAGTCCCTGTTGCAGGTGGCGCTGGAACGACTGGACGGCCTCATACCGCCGGAGCAATGCTACGTCTGCGCCAGCTCGGCGCATCGCGATGTCATTCTCAATGCGCTCGATTCCCTTTCGTCGGAGCAATACCTCGGCGAACCAACCGGACGTGACACACTGAACGCGGTCGGCTTCGGCGCCGCGGTGATCGCACGAAAAGACCCCGACGCGGTCATTGCCGTGTTCACAGCCGACCATCTGATCGACCCGCTCGACCAGTTCCAACGCGTCGTCGAGCGCGGCTTTGAAGTCGCTGAGCAAAACGACAACGCACTGGTCACTTTCGGCATTGCGCCGACGCACGCCGCGACGGGTTATGGTTATCTACAACTCGGTGACGCGCTGGAAGATTCAGACGACGCAGGCGGCCTGGGCGGATACATCGTTGATGAGTTCGTGGAGAAACCGTCCGCCGACGTGGCCGAGCAATACCTGGCCGCAGGCGCCTCAAAGTATCTCTGGAACAGTGGGATGTTCGTATGGCAGGCCAAGGCGTTGCTGAATTGCATTGAGCGCTATCATCCGAGCACGTTCCGCAAACTGATGAGCATCGCGGACGCCTGGGACACCACCGGCCGCGACGCGACGCTGGCGGGGGTGTACCCCACGCTTCAAAAGATCAGCGTCGACTTCGCCGTGATGGAACCGGCATCGCACGATGAACACGTGCAGGTCGCCGCCATTCCCATGCAGGTCAACTGGCGCGACATCGGCTCCTGGCCCTCCTTCGCCACGACCCGACCCACCGACGACAACCGCAACGCCATCGCCGCCGACCGCACCGTGCTGATGGACACCGAAAACTGCCTTGTCGTCGCCGAGGACGCCGAGCATGTCATCGCGACGATCGGCTGCGAGGATCTGATCATCGTGGCCACGGAAAAGGCAACGTTGATCTGCCGAAAGGACGAGGTGCATCACATCAAGGATCTGCACCAGAAACTCGGGGACAAGTTCGGCAGCACCGTGCTGTAACAATTCTCGCATCTTCCGCAGCCGGCGGCATTCATGCGTTAGAATGCAGGTGTCTTCAACAATCGAATCGTTCACAGCTTCAGGAAAGGATGGGTTATGGCATCCCTACGGTGGATGATGGTTTTGGCGCTCGGTTTCTTCGCAAATCAAGCGGTCGGCGAGATCGACTTGACCGAAGTTCTGTTGGACGACGCGAACGTGC
>JANQKH010000005.1 GCA_028281215.1 Phycisphaeraceae bacterium
GCGCCTGGCGGCACCAGGTAGTAGACGTCCAGCGCGCCGCGCTCGATCGCCGGGTTCAGCGCGGCGAGACTGACCGGATTGGTCACATCACAGATCAACGGCATCGCGCGGTGCGCCCGCACACCGGCGGCGGTGCGTTCATGACGAACCGTACCAAACACCACCACGCCGTTGTCACTGAGCGTGCGGGCAAGCGCACGGCCGAGATATCCGCAGCCGATGATCAGCGCGTGGGGTGAAAGGGATTCGCCGGAAAGATTCGACATGCGGCAATGATAGCGATGGTGTGGCGTGAGGACCGATCGCCCGCATCGCTCTACAATCCCGCCATGCGAAAAGCGATCATTCTTTCCATTGGTGACGAACTGGTGCTCGGTCAAACGGTCGACACCAACAGCGCCTGGCTGAGCGCCGAATTGGCCGCGCACGGGATTGTCTCGTTGTATCACCATACCGTCGCCGACGACCAAGCCGCCATCGCCGATGCGATCACACTTGCCTCGACGCGCAGTGAATTGGTGATCATCACCGGCGGGCTTGGCCCGACGGATGACGACTTGACGCGCCAAGCCCTTGCCGACGCGATGGGTGTTGAATTGGTGCTGCACGAGCCAAGTCTGAAAGTGATCCGCGCGTTTTTTATATCGCGCGGACGGAATATGCCGCAACGCAATCGAGTTCAGGCGATGCACCCCGCCGGCACGATCGTAATACCAAATCATTGCGGGGCGGCGCCGGGCATTCAAGCCCAACTGAATGACGCAACGATTTATGTCACACCCGGCGTGCCTCGTGAGATGCACGACATGTTCCGCGAGGCGATCCTGCCGCACGTGACCGAAGGCAGCGCAGACGACGACGCGACTGCGCACACCATTTTGACCCGAAAAGTCAACACGTTCGGCATGGGAGAGAGCGACGTCGCGGACAAACTCGGCGACCTGACAGACCGGTCGCGCAACCCGATGGTTGGGACGACGGTCAGTGAAGGCATTGTGTCGGTGCGCATTCGCAGTGAGTTTACTGACAGCACCGAAGCGCAGCGCGAACTCGATGCCACGGTTCAAACCATCGAGGAAAAGCTGGGATCGATTGTGTTCAGCCACGACGACGCCTCGCTGCAAGAGATGCTGGTGCCGCTGTTGATTGAACGGAAGCAGATGGTCGCGACGGCGGAAAGCTGCACGGGCGGGCTGATCGGCAAAATGATCACCGATGTGTCGGGGTCCAGTGCGGTGTACGCAGGGGGTTGGGTGACGTACACCAACGAGATGAAGTCGTCGCAACTGGATGTGCCGGCGGAACTGTTTGAACAGGTGGGCGCCGTGAGCCAAGAAGTTGCCGTCGCGATGGCGAACGGCGCGGTGGCGCAAAGCGGGGCGTCGCTTGCGGTGGGCATCACGGGCATCGCCGGACCGGACGGCGGCACAGTCGAGAAACCGGTCGGCACAGTGTGGATCGGACTGGCGTGGAAAGATGGCGCCGGCGACATCCAATCGGAAGCGCTTCGGTTTCATTTACCCGGCGATCGCGCGGCAGTGCGCGACCGTGCGGCCAAGTGTGCCCTGCAAATGGTGCGCTTTCATTTGCTGGGCATCGATTTGAACACGATTCGCTGGGCGCGCGGCAAGCGTTGAATCACTTCGCCGACTCCAACTTGTGCATCGCCTTGGCGAATTCTTTGCCGAGATCGAGGAAGCCCGCGCTGTCGTAGTGCCATGGATCGCAGTAACCATACTTGTCGGTGGAGGTGACCAGCGCGGCTCGCGCGTCGTTCTTGACGAATGCCGCCTGTTGTTGGCGAACGATTTCACCAAACGGCCACGTCAATCCGCCTTTGCCGCGATTCTTGCTGTCGGAGATGCGACCGATGACAACCGGCAGATCGTCCACACGCAGGGACGCGCGGATTAAATCCATCAGCCGTTTCAGATTTGCTTCGTAACGCTTGGCGATCGCTTCACTGACCGATGCATCGCTTTCACCCTGCATCCAGACAATGCCGGCGGGAATGAGGGTGTCCGCTTCGCCATCGCCGTCGATGTCGCGGATTTTCATCGCGTTGCGCAGCGTGGCGAGGAAGTGGTCGTACTGGTTGACGCCCTTGCCGAGCCCTTTACCGCCGGTGTAGTCCGGATCCCAACAACCGAAGTGGCGGGCGGCTTCGATGGCGATGGACGTGCCGCCGCGCGAATACTTGATAATGGCGATGTGGCTGTCGGGGTCGAGTTTTCGTAGCGCATGTACAAAAGTGAGTTCCGCGCCAAAGCGATTGCTGAGTTTGTTCGACGTGCCCTCGAAGCGGAATCCGACGCCGTGCCCGGGTTGCAGTTTCGACCACACCCCGCGACCGTTGACAGGCTCAGCATCTTTGGCTGTGTTGCCGTGGAAGATGTAAACGCCGTCCACGCCGTTTTTCAAATCAGCGGGCAGATCCTTGTTAAACCCGTAGCCGTCCATGTTGGATTGTCCGCCGAGGTAGTAGAGCTTGTACGTTTTGCCCTCGGCCACACCGGTAACCGCGATCATGAACATGGCGACCAGTAAACACAATCTGCGACAATCAAGCATCAGAGATTCCTTTGAATTTTCAAATTACATGTTTGCCGCGTCGCTTAGGACGCGCTGCCGGCATCAGTTTAACCTGCCCTTCGGGTATATTGCACTGTGTCTACAGACGAAAGGTTCGCCATGCCGATCCGCATTGTGATGGTCGCCGCGCTTGCCGCCTTTTTCCCAGCCAGCCGATCGTTCGCAGCGGCGGATGAACAACGTCCGCCCAACATCGTGTTCATCATGGCGGACGATCTCGGCGTTGAAACGCTCGGCTGCTACGGCGGCACGTCGTACAAAACGCCGCGCATCGACGCCCTTTCGCGCGACGGCATGCGCTTTAACCACACCTACAGCATGGCGGTTTGCCATCCGACGCGCATGTGTCTGATGACGGGACGCTATCCGTTCCGGTTCAAATCCGGTTGGGGCAAGTTTCCCAAAGCGGAGGAGGGCCACACCTTTGCCCATGTGTTGAAGCGTGCAGGTTACGCCACCGCAGTGGCGGGCAAGTGGCAACTTGTGTTGATGAAGAAAGATCTGATGCAACCGCGGCGCATGGGTTTCGACGATTGGGCGGTCTTCGGCTGGCATGAGGGGCCGCGATACTGGGATCCGATGATTTATCACAACGGCAAAGTGATGACCGACACCAAAGGCAAATACGGTCCGGACGTTTACGTCGATGTGTTGATCGATTTCATGAAACGTCACCGAGACAAACCGTTCTTTGCGTACTTTCCAATGGCGCTGGTACACGATGTGACGGATGATCTGAAAGCACCCGTGCCGTACGGCCCCGGTATGGATCGGTATGAATCGTATGGCGAGATGGTGGAACAGATGGACCGTGTCGTCGGTCGCGTGATCGACGCAGTCGATGATTTGAAGTTGAGCGCCAACACGCTGATCATTTTCACCGCCGACAACGGCACGGCGCAGAAGAGTTACATCCGCCACGTGAACGGGAAGTTAAAACGCGAAGCCGTGAGCTCACGCATGGGCGACAAGGTGATTCCCGGCGGCAAAGGGTTGCTGGTCGATCGCGGCACGCACGTTCCGATGATCGCCCGCTGGACGGGCAGGATCAAGAAGGGACAGACCGCAGATGACCTCGTGGATTTCAGCGATTTTCTACCGACGTTTGCGGCACTAGCCGGCGCTGATCTGCCGAAGGACGTGAAACTCGACGGCGTGAGTTTCGCTCGCCGCTTGACGGACAACCAACCTTCGCCGCGCCGATGGGCATTCGCGGAACATCGCGGCAATGCTTTTGTGCGCACGCATCAATGGAAGTTGTACCACAACGGCAAACTCTTCAATGTAAAAACCGACAAGGAAGAGAAGAAGCCAGTCGACCCCAACTCGCTGCGCGGTTCCGACCAAGCTGAGCATGCAATGTTGCAACGGGCCATGTCCGAGTTGAAATTCAAATAATCCATGTGGAGGCAGACATGAATACGCACCCTCTTACCAACAGCCAGATTCAACAGTTTCACGATGACGGGTATTTGCTCGTTCAGAAACTCTTTGATGACGAGGAAACCGAGTTGATCATCGCGGCGGCGCGCGAAGATCATCAAATTCAGGATCATGCGTTCAGCGTCGACGACACGTCCGGACGCAAAACCAAAATCAGCCTGTGGAATCACCCCGGCGATGATATTTACGGCATGGTGTGCCGGTGCCGCCGGATGGTCGACGCATGCGAACAGTTGATGGACGACGAAGTCTATCACTACCACTCCAAGATGCTGTTGAAGGAGCCGAAAGTCGGCGGCGCGTGGGAATGGCATCAAGATTACGGTTACTGGTATTCAAATGCGTGCCTCTATCCGGACATGCTCAGTGTGTTCATCGCACTCGATCCGGCGACGAAAGCGAACGGCTGCCTTCAGGTGATCAAGGGTTCACACAAGCTCGGCCGCATTGAGCACGGGCGATTCGGTAAACAAACCGGCGCGGACCCTGAACGCGTTTCGCATGTGCTCGATCGACTTGAACACGCCTACGTGGAAATGAATCCGGGCGACGCGCTTTACTTTCACGGCAACACGCTGCATTGCTCCGACGCCAACAACAGTGAACAATCCCGCTGGTCATTGATCTGTTGCTACAACACAAAGCACAATGATCCGTATGTCGAGAAGCATCATCCCGGCTACACCCCGTTGGATAAAGTTCCCGATTCGGCCATCAAGGAAACCGGCGCGAAGGTGAGCACGGCAAGCCAGCAGTCGTGGCTTGATCCCGCCGCCGATGAGACGATCGGCGCCGACGACTACGAAGAACAATGAAAAAGCGGCCGAATCACCGAAGCGATCCGGCCGCGAACGCGTGTGTCGAATGATTCATCAATACGCTTTCTGCACTTCGACGCCCTTGTTCTGACGTCGG
>JANQKH010000010.1 GCA_028281215.1 Phycisphaeraceae bacterium
CTTAACACGGGACGTCGACCTCCTCTTGGATGTCGCCGAAGCTTGCGCGGACGGCGACGAGGATGTACGTCGCGCAGCCGTTGATTGCATCCTTTCCCATCCGATCGAAACCAAGTCCGAGTTCGAATCGGATTCGCCGTCCACCCGCTCGACGGTTCGGGCTGCCGTGGTCGCAGCAATGCGTCATTTCGAACAACATCAAAGTTCCGCCCTTTTGGTGCGAATGTTTGAGATGGCCATTCCACCGCGCTTGTTTGGTGATCAGTTGGCGAATCCGGAATGCAAACTGATCGCCGCTCTTCGGCAAATGCTTGCTGAGGCTGTGAACCCGTCGGTGCGGACATCGCTACTGAATTGGTTGGGCGAACCAGCCCTGACATTACCCGCATCACACGCCTTGCGATCGGCGGCACGTGACGGTTGGTTGGCCCAGTTGCTTGACCATGCCCACCTGCTGGGCAACGATCGGATTCGACGGTCGGTAGCTGACACCCCCCACCCCAGGGAAATGCTTCCGACCTTGCCACAGCAAGCTACGATGCAAGCGCCTGCCCAACGGCAGTTGGCATCGTGGATCGCCACGATTTCCCTATCGGATGAGGATCGTGTCACCGCGTTTGCCCAGGTGGCCCGGTCGGAAGACCCATCCGCCCGCCTCTTTGCGCTCCGTCGCCTGATCGACGACCAATCTCGCTTGAGCGCACACCTGAAAGCCAATCTGATCGCAGCATTCTGCTACGATTCAGATGTTCGCGTGGCACGGATCGCGGTACGGCATCTGATCGCCGCCAATCCCAACAATCTCCCGCAAACTCTTCTGCGTTTGATTTCAAGTGAACATGAATCCATCCGTCAACTGGCCGGTCAACGCGTCGCACCTTGGGGATTTGCCTGGTTCTGGAATGGCTGGACTCATTTAAATCATCCGCAACGTGTGTCTGCGGCGCGGGCGCTGCTGAAAATCGATCCGAAATTTCATCGCCACCTCGGCGACCGTTTGCTCAGCCGCAAACCGGATGATCGGCTTAAAGCACTGACCATGGTCGGCGAACTGAACCAGGGTGTGTTTTACGAGAACGCATTGATTGCCTTCGCACGCGGTACGCGAACCCGTGAAGCCGCTTCCGCGGTGCGTGCGTTGACGACCGTCCAATCGGAGTTGGTCGGCCACGTTATCGAGGCGTCGCTGGCTCACGGTGACAGCAGGGTGCGCGCCAATGCCGTGGAAGCGCTCGGTCGCCGCCGCGCCGGTCGGGTGGTCCATCAGTTGGAGACGATGGCTGAGCGGGAAACCAATCGCCCGCGCGCTAATGCGATCGCTGAACTGTTCAAACTCGATCGCCCGGTGGCCTACGACGCCCTTTCCGCCATGCTGGACGATCAGCACACGAATCATCGGATCAGTGGCCTATGGTTGGCTGGCGCCATGAGCATCATCGGTACAGCACCTCGCATTGCGGCGATGGCGACCGATGACACCGACGAAGCCGTCCGACAGCGCGCCCACGGAACGTTTGAGCGACTTGTATCGGCTATGACGGTGGAATCTGAGCCGAATCCCGCCGCCGAGCAAACGTTGCCAAGGAAGGCGGCAGTCTGAGCCGATAACAGATCAGTATGCTGCGACTGCTTGCCCAATCCAAAGACGTGTTCAGCCGATTCGACGGCGTGAAAAACTACAAAGATCACGCGCCGTTCGACTATCGCCTGCTGGTCATCCTGTTGGGCACGATCGTCATTGTCACGCTGACACTCTGGCTCGTCCGCCGCGTGCGGCGAAAGGAGCCGGACGCCCCACCGCTTTCAGTGTTTGACAAGGCGGCGGCCGAATTGGGATTGACGATCATGGACCGGTGGCTGATGGTTCGCATCGCCAAGCAGCAGAAACTGCGCACGCCGCTGACGTTGCTTGCGTCGAGTCAAACCTTGGCTCAGCACGCCAATGATTTCATCCGCGCCCAACCACGCTGGCGACGTGCCAGTGTGGCCCAACGTGTAAATCGCATTGCCGAGAAGTTGTTTGCGGCCGTGCCGACGACCTGATCCTTTCGCTGCTACCATTCGGGACACGATCACCGCATAAAGGACAGGTCATGGGCGTTGAAATTGAAGTCAAGATGTCGCTGCCCGATCGGGACAGCTTTGAGCAGAAACTTGAAGGCATGGGTGCTGAGCGAGTCAAGGACGTACTTGAAATCAACACGTTTTTTGATCGGCCGGACAGTTCACTAAAAGCGGCGGACGAAGGCCTTCGCGTTCGGCTTGAGCGATCGTTTATCACCGATGAAACGCAAGCCATCCTAACCCACAAAGGCCCGCGTGACCGCGGCGTGATCAAGTCGCGCAGCGAGACGGAATTACACGTGGACGACGCCCGCCGCGCGGCCGAGTTTCTCACCGCCCTTGGGTTTGTCGCCGTCGTCAGTTTCGAGAAGAAACGAACGCGCTGGCTGCTGGACAAGTGCATTGTGGAAGTGGATACGATTCCGTACCTCGGCGATTTCGTGGAAATAGAAGGGCCGAGCGAAAAAGCCGTGCTCGCGTTGCGCAACAAACTCGACTGTGATCGACTGCATGTCATTACTGCCAGCTACATTTCCTTGCTGACAACCTACCTTGAAGAAAACGCGATTCGCGCCAATCACATTGGCTTTGAGCTGGCTCAGGGCGCAGTTTGATTGACGTGGCCAGTCAGAGGCTCAAATGCCCGAGCGCAAGCAGGCCGTAGTACGTGTATTCGATGTCTATTTCGTCTTCGGACCAGTTGCCGTAGAAGCCGCCCTTGTTGACCCAGAGCGTGTCGATATAGTCGAGGCATCTTTCCTTGACTGGCTCGAAGCTGACATGCATGCCTGACAGCGCGTGCAGAGCGACAGCGGTCGAAAGCAGGTCCGGCATGGGCGCGTCCGGCATCGCGAGAAAGCCTCCGGACTCGTGGCATTGCGTAAGCATCCAGTCGCCAATTTGCTTATCGAGAGGCGCCCCCAGAACGCGCAACGCGGTGACCGCCGCCGCAGTGGTCGGCAACGTGCCGAGGGGGAAATCATGGCCGTTCGCAAAGCCGCCGTCGTCGGCGCGCTGGCTTTCGATGCAGGCGATCATCCGGCCGGCGTCGGGGAGTTCAAGTTGCAGATCCTGATAGGTCGCCAGCGCCAGGAAGCAGCCGTAGACCGTGCCGTGTGAATCACCGATTGACTGACTGTAACCGCCATCGTCAGCGCGATATTGCTCGACGCGGGCAACGATAAGTTCAGCCGCTTGTCGGCTTAGCCCTAGCGTTTCACCCACATTCGAACCATCACCCAACCGCACCGCATTCCCGACCGCCGACCAACACCGGGCCAAGCAACCAAGATGGACGAAGTCCAGATCCTCGCCATCTTCAAACTCGGCAAGAAATGCCGCAACGCGCGCCGCGTCGATCGGTTCGCGCAATGCAAGCAAACCCTCTAAACCAAACACGGTGTAGTACAGATCGCTGTTGCCCGCGCGGTCGGCGAAGCCGCCGTCGTCGTTGAATTGACTTGCGATGAACTGTGCGACCAGATCACGTGCTTCAAGCAACAGGTTCGGCGCGAGCCTCGCCACCTGCAGCATTTCCAGCCTCATGCTCACGGCACCAGCCCTCGATGGTCAGTTCATCAAAAATCTTGCCCACCACACGCCGCAGCAGGCCCTTCAAATTCTGGTTCTCCAACGTCCGCAACGTGCGCACCGACTGTTCCTTGTAAATCTCATGCAGGTGCTGTGCCTTGGCATTGACGTCAACCTGATCGCAAATTGCCTGCACCTGCTTGGCTTCACCGTTGAGCGGTGCGTTGCTGGTCCACGCTTTTTCGATCAGGCGCTTGTTCTCGTTCTCAGCATGTTCGTGAGCGAGCGCGAGGCAGATGCTCAGCCGCATCGCTTCGGTATCGTTGGAGTCGATCGAGCCGGCGAAGTCGTCCAA
>JANQKH010000180.1 GCA_028281215.1 Phycisphaeraceae bacterium
ACAACAGGATCGGCTCGCCGCCCCAGGTGTTGACCGAACCAATGTTCAACACCGCTCCTTGCGTTTTTTTCAAGTGAGGCCGCGCGGCTTTGATCAGCAACAAGGGCGCGCGAAGATTGATCGCCATCACTTTGTCGAACAACGCGGCGTCGGTTTGGTCCAGCGTGGAACGGTTTACCCACGCGGCGTTGTTGACCAGCACGTCCAGTTTGCCGAATGCGGCGACGGCGGCGTCTACGATTCGTGGTAAGGCGTCGGGGTCGGACAGATCCTCGCAGCACGGCACGGCGCGGTCGCCGAGTTCCGTGGCGACTGATTCACAAAGGTCCGGTTCCAGGCCGTGCACGAGCACGTTTGCGCCTTCTTCGATGCAACGCGTGGCGGTGGCTTTGCCGATGCCCGCCGTGCTGCCGGTGACGATAATGGCTTTGTCTTTGAGTCTCATTGGGTCGGAGTGTAATCGACATGGCCCGCATACGGCGATCTGCGATCGTCCGCTCAACGGCGTGCATTACTCATTGGGATTGAGGACGGCTTTGACGATGTCGCCGCGGTGCATTATTTCAAACGCTTCATGCCATTGCGTGAGAGGCCAGACGCCGCCGATGATCGGTTTCACATCGAGTTGTCCGTCGGCGAGCAACGCGATCACCGCTTCCCAGATCGGCCAGTTGTGGCTGAAGCTGCCGCGGAGCGTGATATTTTTTTGCACCAGCGGATCGAGCGAAAAGTTCAGCGGCTGCGGCCCCCAGCCAACCTTGCTGATCCAGCCGGCGGGACGGACCAGGTCGAGCGCCGTGTGGAGTGTGGTGGACACCCCGGCGGCGTCAACCACGCCGTCCACGCCGAGGCCGTCGCCATGCCGCGCCCATTCGGTGGGGTCATCGGCGATCGTGTGCAGGCCGTATTGCGCAGCGACGGCAAGACGATTGGCGTCGCGCTCCAGGCCCGCGATGGCGACGCGTGCGCCGTGCAGTTGTGCCATCACCGCGCAGAGGATGCCAATGGGTCCGGGGCCGAGTACCAGCACGCGATCACCGGGTTTGATGTTCGAGTTGTTCACCACCGCGTTGTACGCGACGCAACACGGCTCGGTGAGCGCGGCGATTTCAAACGGCAACGCATCGGGAATGCGATGCAGACACCGCGCCGGCACGCGCACATGCGTGGTCATCGCGCCGTCGACGCCGTAACCGAACCCTTTGCGTGAGGGATCAAGGTTGTATAAGCCCTGGCGCGACATGGGCGAGTCGGGATCAATCACCGCCGCGGTTTCGCTGACCACGCGGTCGCCTTCCTTGAACGAAACAACATGACCTCCGACGCGTTCGATTGTGCCGGCGAATTCATGGCCGAGTGTAACCGGATAGTTCACCGGCCAACTGTGGTCGCCGGTCCATTGATGCAAATCGGAACCACAAATACTCGCAATGCCGACGCGCAGAAGCACATCGTCGTCGCCGCCATGATCGAGAGTGGGCATCGGCTTCTCGCGCACTTCCACACTGCCCGGGTCGGCGGCGTAGTTCACCACCGCCGGCATGGTGGTTGATCCGTGGTCGGTCATCATGCCGCTCCCCCGACTGCAACATCGCCATAGGCGTGCACTTTTTCGCAGATCAAACGCAGGGACGATTCGATGTCGCCATCGGCGGTTTTGAATGCGTCGGCGTCAATGGTCAGCGGTGCACCGAGCACCACCAGCGGCGCGCCGTATTCCGGCGATTGCACCGCCTGTTCGATGGACAATCCGCCGACTGCCTGCACGGGTACGTCGACTGCTTCGACGACCTCGCGCAACTGATCGAGTGGGCTGGGCATGCGTTGCCCGCGTGCGGCGATGCCCCGCCGTTCGTCATAACCGATGTGGTGCACGATGAAATCGCAGCCCAAGTCGGCCAATCGCTTGGCGCCCTCAACCATGTCGGTGCACGCGAGGTTATCGCCCATGACGCCGACGCCGAAGTCTTTGCCGGCCTGTACGACACACTTGATCGTTTCATCATGCGCCTGCGCCATGACGACGACATGGGTGGCGCCGGCTTCGGCCATCAGTTGCGCTTCCAGCCAGCCGCCATCCATGGTTTTCAGGTCCGCCACGATGGGTGTATCGGTGAAGCATTCGCGCAGGGCGCGCACGCCGTGCATCCCTTCGGCAATGATTAGCGGTGTGCCGGCTTCCAACCAGTCCACTCCGGCGCGCAGCGCGACGTCCGCGGTCTCCACTGCTTCGTCTACTGTGGTCAGGTCGAGTGAGATTTGAACGATGGGTTGCACAAGGATTCCATTCGGCGATCACAGGTGAACGCGAATGATATCACGATGGGCATGCCGGTGAGAGTTGGAACGCCTCGCTGAGTAAATGTATCAGCCTTCACGCCGCTTTTGCAATTGCATGCGCTGAACCCATGTGGTGAATCGAATCACACTTTCGGCCGACTCTTTCGCGGCGAGGGGATCGGGCCATTCCAGACTCATGCCGAGATGAAACACGTCAGGAGTCTGTTGATCTAATCGCACGGCAAGGGCGAAGCCGTAGATCGGTTCGTCCGAAGTGGGCAGGTCGATCTGAACCCAGAACCACTGATTAGGTGCGAGACGGACGGCGTCCTGATCCGTGATCGCGACGCCGATGCCCGCGCCGCTGATGTTGAGCAGGCGACCGAGAAATGGTCGCGGCGCGTTGTTAGGCGCATCACCTTGTTCACCATTCTCGAGCCATTGTTTGTAGAAAGCTCGCAGCTCGCCGCGCGGCGGATCGCTGTCCCGGGATTCCAGTGGAAACAGTACGACCGACTTAATGTCCATCGCGGCGGTCGGTGCCCGAAAATAGTCACGCCGTTGGCCGCTGCTGACGGACTTGGGCATGGTCAGTTTGAGTGCGGGGATTTGCTTCGAAGCGTTGAGTCGCAGTTTGACGCGACCAATGATGATCAGTTCAATCTCCCATCGCATTTCGGCTGTACCTGTGTGCAGGCGAACCTCGTCCTCCGGCCGAAACAGTTTGATAGCATCAGGCGACGTTGGATACTCCACAAAAATGGCTTCGTCGTTCATATGCAACATACGAACGCGAAAGAAAGGCGGGCGGTCCAGCGAGACTCCGTCAGGTGAAGGCGACAGTTCCAGCGGGGTGTTTCGCTGGGCCATGTCATTCAACTTGGCTTTCCATGTTGCTTCGTCGACCTGTGTAGGCACGGCTTCCTCCAGAACTCAGCTTGCATTGCCACGGCATGAGGCGGCTCTAATGGTCATCGGGCGGATATCGGGCGGGCTTGACGCCCCATAAAAACGATCTTCACGGCGGGCCGGTTCATGCTGCAAAGACCAGTTAAGATGCGCCCTCCAATCCACAAGTTTGCCAGAGGAGTTTTCGGATGCTCACTTCCCGGCTGCTGCACCCCATCGCTTTGTGCCTTCTATTGTCACTGATTGTCGGCATGCAACCCGCGCGGGCGGACAACGCCGAAGCCTTGTTCAAGCAATCCGGCGTGCAGGGCGGATTTGTCGTGCAGGTAGGGCTTACTGACATTGATCTGCTCGCATCTTTGCGCACGCATCAGGGTTTCATGGTGCACGGTATTGATACCGATCCCGACCACGTCGCGTCGGCGCGACAGCAGTTGCGCAAGGCAAAGATGTACGGTCCGATTACCGCTGATCGCTTCGACGGTAGCAATCTGCCCTACGTGGACAACATCGTCAACCTTTTGGTCGTCACCTCCACTGGCGATATCGATGCGAAGGAAATTCAGCGTGTGCTGGTGCCCAACGGTGTCGCGCTGGTGAAGTCCGGCGAGCAATGGAAAAAGACGGTCAAGCCGCGCTCGGACCTGATCGATGACTGGACGCACTACCTGCATGACGCGTCGGGCAACGCGGTGGCGAGCGACAAGATCGCCGGTCCGCCCAAGCATCTTCAATGGTTGGGTAGCCCA
Source organism: Phycisphaeraceae bacterium (assembly GCA_028281215.1). GTDB lineage: Bacteria > Planctomycetota > Phycisphaerae > Phycisphaerales > Phycisphaeraceae > JANQKH01. The sequence continues at coordinate 3,939 of JANQKH010000180.1, forward strand.
CGCTGGTCGCGGCATCACGACCGTATGGCGAGCATCAGCGCGCTGGTGTCGGCGAATGGTCGGATGTTCTACATCGCTGACGAAGGCTCGCGCGTATCAATTCAGTTGCCGGGCAAATGGGTGTTGGTGGCGCGAGATGCGTTCAATGGCACGATCCTGTGGAAGCGGCCGATCAACAAATGGTTCAGCCACCTTTGGCCTCTTAAGAGCGGCCCGACGCAGCTGGCGCGCCGGTTGGTTGCGACCGATGACCGCGTGTACGTTACGCTCGGCCTCAAAGCGCCGCTGCTTGAGTTGGACGCGGCAACCGGTGAGACGGTTCGTGAACTTGCTGACAGCACCGCGACGGAGGAAATCCTGCACACCGGTGACAAGGTGCTCGCTCTGGTCAACAAGGGCAAGTGGGAATTGGATGATTACAAGCCGGAACTCAACCTCGGCGA
>JANQKH010000056.1 GCA_028281215.1 Phycisphaeraceae bacterium
ACAACACGCTCAACGACACCGACTCCATCCTCGGCGCCGAAGGCACGCAGTATTCCACCGGACAGAACGCCCGCGGATTTGAAAACGGCGCGGAAAAAATCACGCTGACCGACGACCTGAAAACCATTGAGATCAACCAGTTCAGAATCTCCTTCCCCGGCGAAGAGATGCGCATCCTCACCGTGCCCGGCGGATTCAGCAGCTACGGCATGAACAACCAGGTGCCCTCTCTCACTTGGGCGCGCGGCGGGCAGGTGTTGTTTGCTGAGTACGACAAATCCGTCATCGATGTGGACGGCACCAACGGCAACAACGACGACTTGGAGCATTGGCTGGCGCGGCGTCACTTCGAGAAAGCCAACGTCATCTTCGGCGACGGCAGCCTCGGCTTGCACACCGTCGCCGAGCTCAACCCGAATGCCAGCACGTCCAACAAATGGCGGTACAAGAACCCGTAATGCATCTCCCTGAATGATTGACGGACCGGTGTGGGCATCGAAGGGGGACTGTTGTATCGTGTGGCCGGGTTTCAGGGAAACGAATGCATGTCCGATTTTTTGAATAAGAATCCAGCAGTGACCATTAGCGTCGCGGCAGTACTGATCGTGGTGGCGCTGGTCATCATGTTCAACCGGTTCACCAGCGATCCGGTTTACAAGCCGCCGCCGCCGCGCAAGGTGCCGTTGGTCTGGTTCTACGATCGCAACACCAAGCAACTGTTCACGATGCCGGTGCACGAGTCGGGGCCGGTGGAGCGGGACTCGGGTCCGTTCAATGGTGAACCGGCAGGCGTGCGGGCGCATGTGTTTGCCTGTGGCGATTGCGGGACAGCCGAGCGATTCGTCGGCTACCTCGAAAAACCTTCCCCGCGCGAAGCCGACACCGCCAACGAAGAGATTCTCGAAACCGACTTGACACCATTGATCGCCCATCCGGACGACGGCGTGTGGTACAACGCCGACAGTCAGCAAGGGGTCGCGATCATGGCGTCGATCGACCGCCGTTGTGGCGAAGGTCAAAAGGCCAACTACTGCCCGGCGAAGGAAGAAGTGGAGTGAATGCCCGGCTTGTACCGGTGTGTATCAGATGTGTGCCATTGCCGGCTTTCCAGTCAGTGCATGGCCCGTCCTGTTTTTACATTATGCCCAACACATCAAAACGGCGTTGCGCGTTTCGATTTGAGTTTTTTGCATCTTTCTCCCACGCGGTGTAATTCTCACGTCCGTCGTTCGACTTCCCTATTGAACGCACGGGAATCCGCATGCCTGATTGGCGGCAAATTGTTGAGGAGCACGGCCCGATGGTCTGGCGGACAGCCGGACGGTTGTTGAATCATCACGCGGATACGGCGGACTGTTATCAGGAAGTGTTCCTCGATGCCGTGCAGTTTGCGAGGAAGTACGAAGTCCGTAACTGGCAGGCGTTGCTGCGACGGTTGGCGACGGCGCGGGCGATCGATCGGCTTCGTCAGCGGTATGTCAAGCGTGAAGCGGAGTCGACGTCGTTGAATGAATTGACGGCTGAATCGGTGACTGCGGGCTCGGCATCCGACCCCACCTCGCTCGCCCAACGCAACGAACTGGCCGACCGACTCGTGGCGGCGATCGCCACACTCCCCGGTCAGCAGGCCGAGGTGTTTTGCCTCCATTGCCTCAGCGACGTGACTTACGAAGACATTGCCGAGCAACTGAACTTGAACACAAACCACGTGGGTGTGCTGTTGCACCGCGCCCGGGCGGCGTTGCAGCGAAAACTGGTTTCCGTCTCCACGCGTTGTGGATCGGAGGTGACACCATGAGTCACGACAATCAACAACCTGAACAACTTCTCGATCAAGCCATCGACGCGCTGAAGCAGCGCGGCGGCGCGGACGACTGTCCGCCGGATTTGTCAAACGCAGTATTAAACGCGATCAACGCAACCGAAGCTGTCGACGACGCGGGAACGAAACAGGTTGAATCATCACGAACCCTTTGGACAAGGATCAAAACCATGCCTACGTGGACCCGAGTCGCCGCTGTGTTTGTTTTCGCCGTCATCCTTTCGATTGCCGTGTTGCCGTTGGGTGGCAACGGTGACGTGCTCGCCCTCGCCGCAGTGCTCAAGAAAGTCGAGCAGGCCGAAGCCGCCACATTCACCCTCAAATTGAAGGTCAAAGGTCAACCGGAATTCACCATCAAACAGACCATCGCCGACCCCGGTTGGGTGATCAACGAACTGGCCGGCGTCACCATCGTCACCGATTTGCGCAAACGGCAGTCGCTTCAGTTGGTGCACGGACCAAAAGAAGCCTACTTGATCGATATCACCGCGCTGCCGGAATCACAGCGGCCGAAGGATGTCGTGGCGTATGTCAAACGCGTTGACCCCGACAAAGCGAAATTCCTGCGCAAGGAAAAGTTGAACGGCCGCGAAACGTTGGTCTACGACGTCAGCGAGGACTATGGCAAAGGCACGATCTGGGTCGACGCCAAAACCGAATTGCCCGTGCAATACCACCTCGTCGGCAAGGAAAAAGGCAAAGAACTCGAACTGAAAGCGGAGTCATTCGATTGGAATCCCAAAATCGACCGCACACGATTTACCCTCAACGTACCGGAGGGTTACACCGTCAAAGAACTGGCCGTGCCGAAGAACAACACCCAAGCGTTGATCGAGTTTCTTCGCACTTGGACCACCTTATCAGAGGGAAAGAAATACCCCGACTTGCTGACGCCCATCACGTTGTCCAGCATCAATGCGTTGTTCATGGACACCAAAGCTTCGCCGGAAGAACAGATCAAGCAGGCCAAAGTCACCGTCGCCAAACTGCTCGGCAAGCCAACCGTCACCGAAGATGAATTCACCAAATGGCGTCACGAATTCATGCAGACCGCGATCGGCGTGTCCGTGTTACTGACCGAGTTGGCGTCCGACATGGACCGCAAATTTCACTGGCAGGGCAAAGGCGTCACCTTCGGCCAAAAGAACAAACCTATCGCCTGGTGGCGCATCAAGGACAAGCAAACCTACCAGGTGATCTACGCAGACCTGACCACGAAGCAAGTGAATGCGGATGCGTTGCCGAAAGAATGAATCGAAATCGCAATGTCAAATAAAAACAACACCCCGCCTGGAAAGCGGGGTGTTGTTGCATTGCTTTGCTGTCATGTGCTGACGGAGAGTTTGATTCGCAACCGGTAATTGGCGCGCGTCTCAGGTAGCTGACTTGCGCTAACACGACCGCACCACGCCGATCACCACGCCTTGGATTTGGCAGTCCTTGACGTAGATCGGGTCGTACTTTTTGTTCGCCGGCTGGAGGCGGATTTTGCCGCGTTCCTTGTAGAACTTTTTGAGCGTCGCTTCTTCGTTATCGATCAGCGCGACGACGGTCTGCCCGTTGCGGGCCGTGTCGGTTTGTTCGCAGATGACGTAATCGCCGTTGCGGATCTGCTCTTCGATCATCGAATCGCCTTTGACACGGAGGGCGAACGTTTTGACCGGTTTGCGCCGGCGGGTCGGGAAGAACATGCCTTCCAGGTCGAGGTATTCGCGCTCTTCCACGGCGTCGATCGGTTTGCCGGCGGCGATCGAGCCGACCAGCGGAATCTTTGTCGTGCGGTTGTCCGGCAGTTCGACTTCGTCACTGACCGTCAAAGAGCGAGCCTTGTTGGGATCGCGAATCAGCGCGCCTTTTCGAATCAGTGCTTCGACGTGCTCGAACACCGTGACTTTGCTGACGCCGAGTTCGTCGGCCAGTTCCTGCATCGTCGGGGAATAGCCGTAGGCCAGTCGAATGTCGTTGACGCGTGTCAGAATGTGTAACTGCTTGGGTGTCAGGTTGAGGGTTTCCATGATTGATCTCCAGTGGGTCGAGTGTGACTTGCGGTTCGAGGGACGGCCGATCACGATTCGCGGCAAGCCGCTCCAGCGTGTCGGCGTGAATCCGTTCGATCAACAGCGGTGCATCCTGCTCGCTGTGTGAGGTTGGTTCGTTGTGATTTTCATTCTGGTTATTGGTGTCATGTGACGTTGCCTGGTGTTCGTTCGTTTCGCTGAGCAACGTCGTGTGTTTCAACGTGGCGTCTTCAGTTACGTCGGCGGACGAATGCGGGGCTTGTTGCCGCGCCGAAGGTTCTGTTTGCACGCCGGCGCCGGTTTGCGTCGACGGATCACTTTGCTCGGTCGCCTTCGCGCGGAACAGCGGGATCGCCAGCAGCGTGCGCTTCTGGGCGGTGAGCCACGCATCGATGTGCCGGGCGATTCGAACGAGCGCGCCGTCTTCGTGTGAGGGATTGTTGACGGCGCTGTCTGAGGAGGCGCCGGCCGACTGTCCGGCTGCTTGCACAGTTGTTTTGTACGGACGGTATGTCGCGGCCGGCATCGGTTCGACGTGTTCAAACACATCGCCGTCGCGCTGTGCATCCCGCGCCGCGTTGGGTGCAGAATCATGCACGGTTTGCTTCGCATCGGCGTGGCGGATCGAACTGTCGGTCGTTGCAAAGCCATCGTATAAGTTCTCGTAGCCGGACTGCCCGCCCGCCGATTCACCCTCGGCGTCGTGGCCTGACGCATCGGCGTTGCGGTGCACGGCGCCGGTGTCGTCCAGTTGACCCTGTCGGCGGACGAGCTTGCCGCCGCGGCCGCCTTGGCCGTAGTAACGCGTCGTGTAGTCCCCGCCGGGGCCCGTCATCACAAGCGGCAATGTCATTTCCACGCTCCCTGTTGAGCCCGCCGTTTTTCCCGCGACACGCCGTGCAAGGCTGCCTGCCGTTGGACGCGGTTGCGTTGGTCTGGCAACCGCCCCACATCGGCCGGGGAAAAAGAGGCGAACAAGTTG
>JANQKH010000097.1 GCA_028281215.1 Phycisphaeraceae bacterium
TTACACATCACAGCCATCGATCGGCACGACACGACGCTATCCTTAGCGCAGGAACACATCGCGGCATCGCTATCGAATGAGGATGCACCGTGCATCGAACTGGTGCAAGCTGACGCATTGAATCTCCCCTTCGACGCGAACAGTTTTGATTACTGCATCACGAGCATGTTCCTGCATCACCTGAGCGATATCGAAATCCTCACCGTGCTCGCCGCGATGGACCGCATCGCTGAGCGCGGCCTGATCTGGAACGACCTGATCCGTAACCGTCGAGCATATACGTGGTGCAAACTGCTGACACTGTTTGGTGATGACATCGTCAAACACGACGGGCCGGTGAGTGTGCTGGCGGGGTTCAGCAAGCGTGAAGTGCTGGATATCCGCGATCGACTCGACCTTGGATACACGGCGTATCACAGGCACGCGTTCCACCGATTTACGCTGGCGGGGGAAAGGTGATTACTGACTGGCATATAATCATCTTCAATGCCAAAGTCTCAGCATTTACTGAAAATCTACCGGGCTCGGTGTGACATGCAGCGAGAAAGGATCACCAATCCACTGCCCATAATCAAAGAGTTCTGTATTGAACTTGTAAAGGAATTGGAGGCTTTGCCGTTGGATACTGAAGTGGAAATGAACCAACGCCCGTCAGGCGCGTGCGACTTCGTAGCAAACGGAAGAGTTTTGGCGACGTTGCCCTCTGACGACGAACTTGAGCGGTTAGGCGCTCGTCGGAGATCAACTGAGTAGCAATTCCAGATCTTCCTTCGTCAGCGCCTTGAGCACGTTCTGCTGGCCACCCACGATGGCATCGGCAAGCTGTTTTTTCTTCGCCTGCAGTTCTGCGATGCGTTGCTCGACGGTGTCTTTACAAATGAGTCGGTAAGCGAAGACGTGTTTCTTTTGGCCGATGCGGTGGGCGCGGTCGATGGCCTGTTGTTCGACGGCCGGGTTCCACCACGGGTCGAGGATGAAGACGTAGTCGGCGGCGGTGAGGTTCAATCCAAGACCGCCGGCCTTGAGGCTGATGAGGAAGACGGAGCAGTCGGGATCCTTCTGGAATCGTTCGACGTGTTTGCGACGTTTGCGCGTTTTGCCGTCAAGGTATTCGTAGTTGACACCGGTGTCGTCGAGGCGTTTGCGGACGATGGAAAGCATCGACGTGAACTGGCTGAACACGAGCGCCTTGGAGCCTTCGTCGATGAGTTCGGCGAGGTTTTCGAGCAGGGCTTCGAGTTTGGCGCTGGGTTCGCCGCTGCGTTTTTCGTCAATCAAACCGGGATGGCACGACGCTTGTCGCAGGCGGAGCAGTGCTTCGAGCACCATCATCGACATGCCGCCGCCTTTACCGCCGCTGCTGGAGCCGCGCAGGACCGGGGTATTGCCACTGCCGTCAATCTTTTTGAGCAGGTTGCCGCGGTAATACTTGAGCAGGTCGTCGTACACCTTGCGTTGCGCCGACTCCATTTCGCAGACGATGGTCTGTTCGGTCTTGTCCGGCAGGTCAGTGAGCACCTGTTGTTTGGTGCGCCGGAGAATGAACGGCCGCAGCGCCTTGGCGGTGGATTGGGCGACTTGCAAATCGCGCGTCAACCCGGGCGGACCAAGCGAAACCATGTCGCCGCCACCCTTGGCGGTCGCGGTCGACGCCTCTT
>JANQKH010000106.1 GCA_028281215.1 Phycisphaeraceae bacterium
GCAGCACCACATGACTGAATTCGAGGCAGAGGAAGCGGCCGCCCGGTCTCAGCACACGCCGCGCCTCCGCCAAAGCCCCGTCGATATCCGTGACGTTCCAATCCCTTCGGCGGCATCAGCGTTTCCTGATCCCAGCCCAGCAGTGATGCCGTGCTGGCCAGTAGGTTCGCTTCGCGTGCATGCTCGATCAGTTCACTGTACGGCGTGGAGGTGACGATCGCGGTGTCGGACGTCATACGCATGAGGTGTTTCCTTTTCGATTCCGAACGATATGTCGGCCCCGCATTTTAACGAAGTCTATTGCTTCGGGGTTTGTCCTGCGTGCAACACTCATCGCCGGACAACCTTTCAACTCGTCGGCGTCGTTCCTCCGATAACCGTTGGAGAGTCGCCATGGACGGCTGTTGAACATTGTTCAGGAAAGGATTTCCCATGAATCGATTTGCTTTACTCGCCGCGCTATTGACGGTCGCCCTCGTTGCCTCGACCGGTTGCAAGAGCCACGACTCAAAGTCGATGGCACAAGTGCCCCCACCGGCGCCGACTGGACCGCCCGTTACTTCGTCGAATACTGACCTTTACAGCACCAGTACAACCACCAGCACGGTGCCCCCGGTTACACCTATTGATCCGACACCGATTCCCACGTTGCCAAGGACGCAGGAAAACGACGTCGAAACCGTTACGCTCGGCGCGCCGGTGAACACCACCACGACCAGCAGCACGTACGTCGTCCAGCGCGGTGACACGCTGTGGCGGATTGCTTCGAACAAGTATGGCGACGGACAGAAATGGCGCGACATCGTCAACGCCAACCCTGGCCTGACCCCGCAGCAACTGCGCATCGGTCAGACGATCAAGTTGCCGTAAGCCGGATACGCAAGCTTCATGCGAAGATGGTCCTGCACAAGCCCGGTTTGCCGGGCTTTTTCATGCGCTAACTCGCCGCCCGCAACTGCTGCACAAACGCTGCGCCGTACGTGCCGGCAAAGAATCCCCACACGCCAGTAAACAGAATATGCACGCTCGTGTTGAAGCGGTGGCCGATCCAGAGTTTGCGATCATAGACAAACCATTGTGTGAACAGGCGTACCGTCCAGAAGAGGGCGAGGCCGTCGGTGAGCACTCGGCCTGCGAGCGATTGTTCAATCAACGCGTTGGCGAAAAATAGCGACAGTGCGCCGAACATCGCCAGCAACAGAATGATGAATCCCATGTGCACAAAGAACACCTGCCGCGTCAACAGCGAAACCTTTTGCAACTCGTCCCGCCACTTGAGCCGGCGAGCGGCTTCAACGTTGACAAGCACCAAAGCGAACATGAGCACACCGACGATTTGCAAACACAGTTTAAGCATGCGGACCACCTCCTCTGCACGATGGCGCATTCGCTTTGCGAGTTAACGCATTCAAACATTCATGTCCCACGCGCGGCTGGTGAATCGGCCGTTGATGCATTGCGGTCGGCCTACCCAGACATCCAGCGTGCCGGGGGAATAGTTCGCGCCGGTGTAACTCGCCTGTTCCATCCACCCCCCGGTGGTTGCTAGTAAGCCGGCTTCTTCCACGCGGACGTCAATGGGTGTTTGCGCCCACGGTTCGTGCCAGACGCGAAACAAGCGCTGCACGCCTCGCCGTTCGGTGAACGCGGTGTAACGCTCCATCAACCAGGCGCTCAGCGAGCCGGCCGGACAGGGTTCAAACGCCGCGGATGAATTCACCTGCGCGTGATAGATCAATTGATCAGCACCGTCCGATGCATGTGCACTGACCGTGCCGTGCAGTTCGCCTCGTTCATGGTTGTGTCGGTAAAAGTGATGCCCATAGCGGTAGGGCAATCCGAACGTGCGCGAACCGATGAATACACTCAACGGGTTGGGTAACCACTCGGCGAGAAAGAAGATGCCCGGCTCGCCGCGATGCGTCACGTAGGTCCGTACGTTGAGGAACGCATGGTTTGACGTGGGCGCGGAAAGCCATTCGGTCAGTCTACCGCCGATGCAAGGCCGCAACCGTTGCATCGTGAACGCCACCAAGCTGACGTACGCCTTGCCGCCGCGCGTGTCGAGTGAATAGGGCACCAACGGCTGTAATACTTCGGGCGACATCTCGTAGTGCATGAACACCGCGCGAACCCAGTCATTGATCAGCATCGGCCCGCCTTCGGTCACCTCAAGCCGACGTCGCGCCGCTTGCGACAGCGCGAAGCGTTCGTCATGCATCGCTTGAGCTGGATCGGCATGCGGCATCTTTGCGACAGGTGCGTCGGGCCGGTCGTACGATGGCGTTGTCAACAAAGTCATGGCCGTCTCCTTATGCCGTCGGCGCGACTGCGGTGTAGCCGTAAACCGTTGAAAAATAAATGAAAACGAGTGTCAAGCCGTGATATCCGCACTTGAGCCACGTGTTAGTCAAAAACGGTTTCGCGTCGAACACGAAGAACTGAATCGCGAGCCGGGACAGCCAGAACAGCGCGATGAACGCACACACACTGCGCGCCAGCAACGTGCCGGTCACCAAGCCCTCCGCATTGATCAACGACAACACACCGAATGAGATGATCACCAGCACGATGAACACGCCATGCGTCCAGATCAGTTGTCGCGACAGCGGATGCAACTTCGCCAGCTCGCTACGCCAGTTAAGCACTTGTGGTACCAACGCGCTGGCAATCAACACACCGAAGTGCAGTAACCCGCCGATGAGAATCAATGTTTCTAGTGTGGTCATGACGGACTCCTTTTCAGGCTGAACCCGTTAGAGCTATGACACTGCTCCAATCGCTTCAATAAAAGGCCAGATCACGTTTTGGATAAATGGCGTATGGGCTAACAGTGGTGCGGGCAATGCAACAGTCAAAACGGCGAAGATCCGTCCACTCGCGCCACGTGAAAGACCCAGTCGTCGCGCACCTCGACTGCGTTCCAATGTCAAGCCCATGGCCTGGATCAGGAAGTAAAGCGTGGGCAATCCGTATCCGCCGCGAGCAGGAACGGAGATGACGAGGTCGTGTACCAGTCCCGACGCAAGGAAGGAACCCCACAGCGCCCATCGTGCCCCGATTCGCCGGCGCAGCGGATCAAACAGATGGTCGAACGCCAGGTTCTTGAACGCGAGGTTCCAACGTTTGCCCCAAAACTCGCCAACACTTCGTGCGAGCAGCGGGCTTTGCATGAGCGGTTGTGCATCAATCCCCATGGTTCGCCACGTGTTGGAAAGCAGATGGAACACGCCGCAGTGAAGCAGCAGAATCAAACCGGCCATACCCACCCAACTCGCGAGTATCGTTTGATTGTTTCCGAACTGTCGCACGCCGAGCCAGATCAGGGCGATACCCAGTGCGCATTTGGTGATCCCGGCCAACCATTCGTGTGCTGATGGTGTGCCGACCGTTCGCGTGGCGTCAAGAAATACCTTCGCATCCATTCCCGGCCATGCGAAGAGGTAAGCCAATACACGGCCGGCACTAAGTTTCCCCCGGCCCCCAAAAGCCCGCGTAAATGTCAACCACTTGCATCCGAAGTAAACCGCCACGGCAAGCAGCCACATGAATTGCCACGGTTCCCAGTCGACTCCCATTTGAATCGCCACCGCAGGCAGAACTAGCAACGGCAGCCAGGCGGCTAGTGACCGCCACATCATGCCACGACGAGGCGGGGCATTGATCGCACAATGCCCCGCAATGCAGTAGCGATGGTTGGCAACCCATTCATAAACGCCATGCGTGATCCAGCGAAATCCCGGCAAACCAAGCAACCACCCAGTCGGCCACAACCACCACGCATATCGGAACAAGGTGATAAACGCATCTCCGCCGCCGAAGCGCTGGCCGTCTGACAAGATTAACCACACCCGATTCGGTGTTTCGCCTTCCTTCAAACCAAGATCTTCGCGCACCCAAGGCACCTGCTGGGCGACAAACACAATGCCGCGCGGTTCAAAGATCGGACGAAGCCGCTCCACGGTTTTCACGCAAAGCACGCACTCGCCGTCGTAGCAAAACGCCCCCTTGTAAGCAGAACAAACAGTCTGGTTTGTTATTTCAGTAAACACTGAAATTATCCTTCAAATAAAAAAGTCATGAATCCAGAGTCGTTCAATTGACCGAAGTTCGTTGCATGTCGTCCCTCTAAATTCCGTACTCTAAAATCACAATTTCGCCTTGGCTTCATCCTGTCAACCCCAGGAACTTCTTTAACCTGCCGCCCATCTTCGCGAACTTGATCACCGCGCCGGTTGGCAGCCGGCGCATCTGACTGTACCAACTTGACATCGTCTCGAAAAAGTTGAGTAGTTCCGCCAGCCGGGCGCGAGTGTGTTCGTCCCGGTTGGCCGGCTGGTCCGCATCGTCCATGCATTCGCGCAGCAGCGCTAGTGTGGGGTCAATTTCGCGTTTTTTCCGCTCATCCAACACAATCTGGAACATCTCCCACACATCCTGCATCGATTCAAAATGGTCCCGCCGATCCCCCAGCACGTGTACTACACGAATGATGCCCCAGCCTTGCAATTCGCGCAGGCTCATGCTCACGTTGGACCGCGCAACACTGAGCGTCTCGGCGATCGACTCGGCGTTCAATGGCCGCGGCGAGATATAAAGCAGCGCATGAATCTGAGCCACCGTCCGATTCACCCCCCACCGCGTCCCCATCTCGCCCCAATGCAGAATGAATTTTTCCTGAACGGGCGTGAGTTCCATAGCCAACCTCCTGTCGCGCCATCGATGGAATCAATCAGATATATCATTTATTTCTGTCTATACTGAAAATACTGTCCATATGAGCCCGTGTCAAGGGGTTGACGGCCAAATGTTGGCAAAAAGTAGTAAAATTCGGCAAAGGTGGATCGGAAGTGGCATTACGCGACTACACGGGGTTGGTCGTCCCGTTCTTTGATGGTTCTCGATTCAGAATGGGCAGTCCAACTTACGTTGCAGGCGTCGGGATTGTCGGGTTGTGCCAAATGGGCCAAATACCCGTCGCACGTAGAGTTTTCTGAAAGATTCTAGTCCGCCAACGCCTTGCGGATCACTGCTGGCTTGTTCGTCGTGATCGAATCCACTCCCAGTGCGGCGAAGCGTTTGGCGGTGGGAATGTCGTCGACGGTCCAGCAGTGGAAACCCATCTTCGCGTCGCGAAGTGATTGGACGAAGGCTTGAGTGATGCTGTTGTGGGCGTTGGTGTCCAGGCCGTCTGCCTTGGTGGCGCGGAGGGTTTGTAGGATAGTGTTGATCGTCGGTGTCCATTGTCGAGCCTGTTTGTCCCGCTTGTAGCTGGTTAGCCAATAGGCTTTGATTGCGGGGATTTGTTGTTTGACCGCGGTGATGACGTCGGCGTTGAAACTGATCACCGGTGTCTGGTTCGGCTTCAGCGTGGAGGCCGCAAGCACGCGCTTGAGTTCCAGGACGGTTTCCGGGCCTGACTTGATCTCGATGAAAAACAGCTTGTCCTTCGGCACTACTTTGAGCACTTGCTCAAGCGTCGCGATGCGTTGCCCCTTCCAATTCTTACCTTTCCATGAACCGACATCGAGATCGCGAAGTTGATCGTAGGTGGCGCTGGCGATGTTGAGGTTTACGCCGGCGGTGCGCTTGGTGGTGGCGTCATGGATGCAGACGATGCGGCCGTCTTTGGTCAGTCTGAAGTCGCCTTCGATGCCGTCGGCTTCCTGTTCCCACGCAAGTTTGAACGCAGCAAGGGTGTTCTCCGGCGCATCATGTGATGCGCCGCGATGGGCGATGATCAACTGGGCGTGGCCGACGTGGGTCATCAGCAACAGGGCGACAAGTGCAAGGTATGGTTTCATGGACCGATCGTACCAGGCCGATGTGTGGTTTTGATCAGTTGGCAGTCAGGTTGATGCATCACCGTCGATGTCTACTCACTCATCGCTTTTTTGAGCATGGCTTCGACTCGGTCATCGACGGTCAGGTCGACCGGGCGTTTGCCGTCTTTGTCTTTGGCGTCCAGTTTGGCGCCGGCTTTGATCAGCGCGGTGACGGCTTTGTGTCGGCCGTTCATTGCGGCCCAGTGCAGCGGTGTTCGTTTGTGGACGTCAGTGGCGTTGACATCGGCTTTGTATTTGGTGAGGTAGTAGATCACTTTGTCGTGCCCCTGCCATGCGGCAAAGAGCATGGGCGTGCCGCCGACGAGTCCTTTGAGGCGTTCGGCGTCGCCGAACTTGGCGTTGAGTTTGACGTTGGGGTTCTTTTTCTTTTTGAGCAGGGCGACGACAGTGCGCAGGTCGCCGTCATAGGCGGCGACGGTCAGGGGGTCGGCCACGTTTCGCCAATCCTTGTGAAAACGCAGGTTCTTCTTTTTCTTCGTGTTTTTCTTGTTGTTTTTCTTCTTGTTACTTTTCTCGGCGGCCCGCGACGTGGGTACGGTCTGGTCCAGCACGGCGATCGCGGCAAAGCCGATCACGAGCGACATGAAGAAGGACAGAGCAAGGTTGTTTTTGTTGGATTTCATGATTTGTCTCCGAAGGTTGCATTCTACCGGATTGCTGGCCAAGTCGAGATAAGATCGTAAATCTGTGTTAATTATGATCTTGTAAATTTGATTATATTTGGGCGTAGCCATTGCAATTGGTTCTCAATTACTCTAGACTGCCTTGGCAACGTCGGATGACCCGCAGTTTGAGAGCCCAGCATGGACCAGCGACGCAAACCCTGTGTTTTTCCCAGCCCGACCGAGATGGAACTCGGCGTGGTCTCTCCGTCAACCCACGCTGGTCCGGCGGGCACAGCGATTCGTGTCCGCGTGGAGCCCGGCCGTGACGGCTACGCCCGGTTGGAACAACTCGCGTACGGCGAAGACGTCGGCTGGTACGTGCAAAAGTCGTTCTGTATTCCCGGCGAGATGATCGAGCCGTTGGTTACGCAGCTTCGCAAGGCGGATTGTTTTGTGGACAAGACGCCGCAGTTCAACGATGAGCCGATTCCTTTTCCCGCGCCGTCGATTCCCAAAGACGATGACCCGCAGGTCGAAAAGCAGAACGCTTGATCACCGACGGGTGGCTTGGTGAGAATAGAGATTCTGTTCATTTGCAATCGTGGCTGCGCTCACTACAACACTTCCATGTCCGAATCCACCACCGAGCGATTGCGCGTTCTTACCGGCGACACACCGACCGGTTCGCTGCACCTGGGGCATTATGTCGGCTCCATCGAAAACCGTTTGCAGATGCAGGAGGAGTATGACTGTTTCTTCTTCGTCGCCAACTGGCATGCACTGACGACCCGCGCCGATCAGACCGACGACATCCGCGCCGACACGATCAGCATCGTCAAAGACTGGCTCGCATGCGGTATTGATCCCAACAAAGCGACGCTCTTCGTGCACAGCGAAGTGCCTGCGATCGCCGAGTTGACGTGGTATTTTTCCATGCTCGTGGGTTACGGCCGACTGATGAAGAACCCGACAGTCAAAGACGAAATCCGCGTCAAAGGCCTGGGCGATGAATACAGCTTCGGCTTTCTGCTTTACCCGATCGGGCAGATCGCCGACATCCTCGCGTTTCGCCCGGCGTTTGTGCCGGTCGGCGAAGACCAGGTGCCGCACATCGAAATGACCCGCGAGATCGCTCGACGATTCAACCAGTATTACTGCAAGATCGACGGCAGCGTGCCGGACGAAGAGCACGCACAGCGTGGCGGGGTGTTCCCCATCCCTGAAGCGCGTATCGGCCGTGTTGCCAGGCTCACCGGCATCGACGGCAAAAACAAGATGAGCAAGTCGCTGGGCAACGCAATTCATCTGAGCGATACGCCCAAGCAGGTGCAGAAGAAGTGCAACAAGATTTTCACCGGCCGCGGTTCGATGGATGACCCGCCGGTGCTCGAGAATAACACAATCCTCGAATACCTCGACATTTTCATGCCGGACAAAGCCCGCGCCGCCGAACTGAACGAAGCCTATGCGGCCAGCAAGATCGGTGACGGCGACCTGAAAAAAGAAGTCGGCGCGGCGATGAACGCGTTGCTCGAACCCATCCGCGAAAAACGTGCGACGATCAGTGACGACGATGTGATCGACGTGTTGAAAGACGGCTGCCGCAAAGCGAACGCGGTGGCGGAGCAGACGCTTTGGAAAGCGAAACAGGCAGTGAGGTATGACTTCTTCAAGCGCGAGATTGTGCTTGGGTAGTTAAGGCGCCTCCGTTTGGATGATCGGCGTTACACATATCGTTGGCATGAGCTTGAATTCTCTTCATTTTGAATATCTATGAGTTTAGCGCGGCGACTGTATCGTGCCCCCGCATCGCTCGGTTTGTGATTTTGCGAGTGGATTGATTCTGCCGCTGTAAAAATCGTTGCAAGGTTTTCGCCCTTGCGGCAACTATTCTCATGGATATGGATGAATCCACGACCAGGTCGGGGCAGGCGGTCACCGCAGGCGATGCGGCGATGTCGTGGCCCGCGGCGCTGGCGGCGCATGAAGGTTGGCTTCGTCGGCTCGTGCGTGTCCGGTTGCAGGAGCCGCAGGCGGTCGACGATGTGATGCAGGAAGTAGCGCTCGCGGTGGCGGCGAAGAACGGTGAGTTGATCGCGTCGGTTCGAGCTGCAAGTTGGCTTTACGGCGTCGCGGTGCGGCAGGCGCTGCTCTACCGGCGAAAATCCGGCCGTCGGCGGAAACTGATGACACGCTACGCCGAGGCACAGCTTTCGCCGGTCGAATCGCAACCTCCCGACCCGTTGGCCTGGTTGCTGCTTGAAGAGCGGCACGATCTGGTTCGCGCCGCGTTGCAACGGATTCCCAGCCGGGACATGGACGTGCTCGTGCTCAAGTATTCGGAAGGCTGGTCGTACCGGCAGATCGCCGACCACATCGGCGCCACGGTCAGCGCCGTGGAAACCAGACTGCACCGCGCACGAAAGAAACTCCGTGAGCAACTCCACTTGCTCAACATCAGCAAGGAATCGCCATGAACGAATCGACCGACATTTCGACGGATCTTCAGTGTAGGATCGATCGACTGGTGGATGGTGAATTGCCGACCGATCAACGGGTAGCTTTGCTTGCCGCACTCGATCAAGACACAGCCCATTGGCGCACGTGCGCGCTGGCGTTTCTTGAAGCGCAAAGCCTGCGCGAATCGTTGGCGACGATGCAAGCGGGTGACGTCGAAACACACGCTTCGCAGAACGCCGTACGAAATGATTCAATCTTGATTCACAGTTCCCGCAAACATTGGCTGTTGCGTGGCGCGCTGGCCGCGGCGGCGATCGGGCTGTTTTTCATCCTTGGGTTCGCGGTTGGACGGATGGAACGGTCGAGTGATCCAAATCCGATGTTCGTCAAGCACAATCAGGAAGACAGCGGTCGGCACAATGCGCCGATGACGGGTTTTTCCGGATCCACACCGGTCGCTTATGTCGAACTGCCCGGTCACGATGGCAGGACGGTGCGCGTGCCCGTCGTTGATGACCCGGACGCCGACACTGCTTGGCAGCAACAGGCTCAGATTGACATTCCGGATTACATGATTCAGGTCATGGCGCGCAAGGGCTATGAGATTCAGCGCGAGCGTGAAATGATGGCGGTCGCGCTGGACGACGGCCGAAAGGTTGTCATTCCGGTGGAAAAAGTACGTTGGTCCTACGTGGGTCACCGCGTGCATTAATTGTTGTATTTCAAGGGATTTCTGGTCCGGTCGGATTTATCTTAAGGAGTCGAACATGCATCGTTTCGTCACATCTATCGCGTTTGTTTTCATTGCTACGTTGTTGGTTGGCTTACATGCCACTCGCGCCTGCGCACAAGATGTGAAAGTTGCACCAGAGACAACACAGTCAGGCGAGTCACAACAAGTGAATCCGGTTGAATTGATTGTGGTGACGGATGCGAACAAGAAGCAGGCCGGGAATCCGACCGTAGGGAACTCCTCAACCGTTGATCGAATTCTGGTCAACAAGTGGAAAGATACGGAACAGAGCGAATCGTTCAAGACGCGCGCGGAGTTGATTCGGCGGATCTATTTGGATTTGACCGGCACGCCGCCGACCGCGGAGCAGATGAAAAAATACCAGGCCACGCCGGCGCATCAGATCGTGGCGCGCGTACTCGCCTGCCCGATTGCCAACAAGCACAACGGACTTTGGGTGGCAGGTCTGAACGCTCAGGGGGAAGAACTTCTTCCGGCCATGCCTCTGTTCAGCCATCGGCTGAATGCGAACGCCAAATGCACGCAGTGTCATACGACGCACACCCACAATATCGATCAGGCGATCAATCGTGGCATTTCCTTCCTCAATGCGACGGCCGGCGGGGCCGACTCGGTGTGGTCCGACTGGGTTGTCGAGATGAAGTCATCGGACAAGCCATGGATCGGTATTGCGGTGGGGCCGGTCGATGACGTGCTCAAAGCGCAATTGAACATCAACACCGGTGTGGTGGTTACGAAAGTTGCGCCGGACAGTCCGGCACAAAAGGCAGGCGTCACGCTACATGACATTGTGTTGTCGATCAACGGCCAGGCGATCAACTCTGGCGAGGATGTGGACAAAGCCGTGCAAACCGGCGGTGAAGATGATCCCGGTCTTCAAGTGAAGTTGATCCAGGCGGGCAAGATCACCCTGCGGACGATCAAAGCCCAGCAACCAATCGAAAACGAAATCGACAAACTGCTGACCCAAGCCGGCATCGTGCGATATAAGATCGGCGTACGTATCAACAACACCGACGAAACCCTTCGCACGCACCTTGGGTTGGAAGAGAATCAGGGCGTCGTGATCACGGAAGTCATCGAAGGCACGCCCGCGGCAAAGGCCGGCGTCAAGCACCTCGATGTGATCACGGTTGTGAACGACAAGCCGGTGATGGGCACGGAAAACCTGATTGCCATTGTGCAGGACAGCCAGGGGAATCCGTTGAACATCCAGTTGCGCCGCGGTGGCGGTCAAGAACTCAAACTGTTGATCGCACCGGAAAAAGAAGTGGACGAGCAACTCAAGCAGCGCATCTTGAACGAACTGGCCCAACGTAAACGCGTTCGGTACGAATACCAACTGCTGCACCCAGGTTTCATCGAGGGAAAGCAAGGCAACGCGCTGAAATTGAAAGCCTATGACCATATCGACGTCGCCGACGCCACTGTGCGATGGGTCAAGCCGTTGAAGACCGGGGATCGCTCGAACATCACGACCCTGCAAGCCGAGACGCTCAAGGTTTTCGGCCAGTCCGATCATGCGCAGGTCAATCAGAAGCTGGATCAGATATCCAAGCAACTGGCGGAACTGTCGCAGGCGGTGAAGGCGCTTCAAGACCAGAAAGACGCCGCGCTGAAATCCAGGCGTACAGGTGGCGGCGGTACGGGAAATCCTTCTGGCGCGAGTGATTAGGTCTCATTCGTTGCGATGGATTGACGATGTGGTTTGCCGCGAATCCATCGAATGAAAAACCACACAGCAACCACCGTGCTTAACCCCACCGCGACCATCACGAACATTTGGTTTCCTTCGCGGTAGGTCTGCGGGTCGAACTGGCAGTTGATGTAAATGTGCTCCGTCGCGGGCGTAATGCCCGCCCGTTCAAACGTGTTGAGAATATAGCGCGGCATGCTCGAGGTGGACAGTTGTCCCTTGATGGGACGCTCCGGTGATACATCGTGAAGTGTTTCGGCCGGCCCGACGATGAACACCTTCAGCCCTTGGTCGGGTGTCCACGCGTCCGACACGATCGGCATGTAATACACCGCATCGGATTCTCTTCCGTTGCTGGACCATCCGACGGATAGGTCCGGCAACGTTCGGCCGGTCACTTCGATGTAGTTCGATGGCGGCATCGTTCCCTGTTCGAGTGATCGCAGATCGACCGATGTAAGTTCACCGATATTCGCGACGTCAACGAAGGTGAAAACGCCCAATGCGGTGACCAACAACGTGGCGTGGATCAAAAATCGCAGCACGCCGGGTAGGGCTTCCCATCGTTGGCCGAACTTCGCAAGACGCGACGGCTCTTCGTTCTCCTTCTTTTTGCTGGATTGCACCGGATCCAGATCAATGCCAAGGGCTTTGCCGAAGAGCATACCGATCGACCAGAGCACGCCCCAGCCGACGATGGAAAGCACGATGTAGGTGATGGTTTGGGAGTAGACGCCCCACTGGTTCAATTGGAATTCAGCCGCCCATTCCACGGGGCCGGTGTACGTGAGCATGAAATAGAGCATCGCCGCAAATGAAATAATCATCGAGCCCAGACTCAGTGGGCTCAACTTCTCTTCTTTGGGATCAGTCGGCGGAAGGTAAAGCTTGTCGGCCATTGAAGAGCCCCGATTGATGTCGAACGCCATGCGTGGGAAACGCTGATCAAGTGTCGTCACGCCGGTGCGCCAATCGGTTCCATTTTATCGTCCTCTTCCTGGATCAGCGCGTCGCGGACATCGCCCTGATGTTGGGCGTGTTCGGGGCCGTGCAGGATGCGGTCGAGGTAGAACTCGTAGTCTTCCAGTTCATTGCGAGTCAATTCGTGATGAATGCGCACGGCGAGCAACCGGCGCGTGTACAACGCTTGCTGTTCGATCACCTCATCGATCACGGTTTCGACCGATTGCTCGGGATGGATTGGTGATCGTCCCATGCACCAGTCAGAAAAGCGTCTGCCCGGCGTGTGGTGGGCGGGGCCGCAGAGTAATTCTTTGAGTCCGCCGTGATCGATGTGCACGGCGATGCGCAAGGCGCGCCGGGCTTCCTCGGTGAGCGTGGTTTGCGCTTGCGGATGTTCGTCGAGGTAATGTTCCAGTGCGGCTTGTTCGTGACGGGTGTGTTGCACGAACAGTCGGCGACGGGCGGCCTGCCGGGATTCGACCTGAAACGCGCGATTGTAGCGCACGACGTCGTCGGACCAGTTTTCGTTCAGCTCGCCGAGCACGTACTGCGGGTCATACAGCCGGCGAAGTTGCGTGGCGGCTTCGAAATTCGGAAAAATCGTTTTCTGCATCAGTTTGTGCGCCAACTCCGGTTCAGGGTTGAGCACACGGTGGAATACGTTTTGGCGGTATTCGATCAAATCATCGACGGCCGACTGCCCGACCTCATTGCGGATAACGTTGTCCGTTTGCACGGTCGGCCAGAGAAAATGGTCAGGTGAGAAATGGAACGGCGGGTAGTGCTTGTCGAGTTTGACACAAGCGCGGGCGATGCGCAGTTGAATCGCCCGGGTAACGATGCGGAACCACAGGCTTTGAAACGCGCGTTTGCGCGAGTGGGTCAACATGAAAAAACGAGTCAGCCTGGCTTCTTTCTTCGCTTCACCGAGGCGTTCGGCGGCGTCGAATTGTTGTTGCAGTTTTTTGTCCGTACGATGAAACGGCGCGCCGTCGTACCAGTCCTTCACTTTTGACAGGTCGTAACGCAGCGTGTGTTTCAACACCGAACGGGACAACGGCAATTGCATCGCGTAGTCGAACATGAGGCGGAAGCCTTCAGCGGTGCGGCCGATCTCGCTCATCACAGACACCAGTTGGTTGCGTACGCTGTCACTGATGCGATCGGAGAGGCCGGCGTGGCAGAGGTAGTCGAGGTCGGGTTGATGTTGTTCGATGAGTCGGCGTTCGTCGTTGCGTTGTTCTTGTGGATAGCGAAACTGCTCGTACGCGTAGACGCGGTCCCACAGGTGACGGCGGTGTTGCTCGGCCCGTGATTTTTTCATGTCCTCAAGCAGGTTGCTACCCTTGGCT
>JANQKH010000186.1 GCA_028281215.1 Phycisphaeraceae bacterium
GAAGCTGAACCGACGGCCGCCCTTGACCACTGCGGCGGTGCGGTAGATGCCGACTGTCGTCGATTCCAATTCCTGCGATTCGTCTGCAATTCGTTCAGCCATTGTGTCGATCCAATGTTCAAAGTTTCACACCACCCATCCAGCCAATGGGGGCGATGCGGACAATCAGAATTTCAATCCTGCTTCACGCGCGGCGTCGGCCAAGGCTTTGACACGACCGTGGTACCGAAAACCATTGCGGTCAAAAGCGACCTGTTCAATGCCGGCGGCCTTGGCTTTCTCGGCGACGGCCTTGCCGACTTCCGCGGCGCCGGCGGCGTTGCCACCGTCTTTCTTGAGGGCGACGGAACTGGCAGACGCCAGCGTCTTACCTTCAAGGTCATCGACGATCTGCACGTAGATGTGTTTCGAACTGCGAAACACAGTCAAACGGGGTCGCTCGGCGGTGCCGGAGACGCGCTTGCGAATGCCACGCTTGCGGCGGCTGCGTCGTACGGTTTTGGCTTGGTTGCGGTCCATGGTGTGTGCCCAAGGTTTGGCGATGATCAAAAGGTCGCTGGTGGTGTTCCTGTCAAATACCGCGGTCGTCCCCGCTGAGGATTAGCCGCCGCCGGCAAAGGCCTTGCCCTGCTTGCGGACAACGACTTCGTCGCTGTATTTGATACCCTTGCCGTTGTAAGGTTCGGGTTTGCGGTGAGCGCGAATCTGAGCGGCACATTGGCCGACCTTTTGTTTGTCCGCGCCTTCAATTGTGATTTTCGAGCCCTGCACGGAAACGGTCACGCCCATCGGAATGGGGACGACACGGGTGTCGTGGTAACCGACTTTCAATTCGACGGTCATGCCCTTGACGTTGGCGGTCCAACCGACACCGACGATTTCCAGTTCTTTTTTGTAGCCTTCGGTCACGCCGACAACCATATTGTCAATCAGCGAACGGGTCAGGCCATGGAAGGCGCGGGATTCACGGCTGTCGTCGGCGCGTTCGACGATCACCTCATTGTCTTCGATCTTGACTGTGACCTCAGGTCGATGGGTAATCTGAAGCCGACCGTTCTTGCCTTCGACGGTGATGTCGCGATCAGCGATATTCACTTTGACGCCGCTGGGGATGGTCACTGGTTTTTTGCCGATTCGTGACATTGTTCTTGTGTCCTGTGCGCTGTGTTGAGACGCAACGAGCAGTCTTCCGCTTACTCCACCGTGCAGATCAATTCGCCGCCGACGCGTTCTTTTCTTGCTTTGCGATCACTGAGCACACCGCGCGGCGTGCTGACGATGGCGATGCCAAGCCCGGCGAGCGGGCGCGGGATTTCGTCAACCTTGACGTACAGGCGGCAACCGGGCTTGCTCTCACGCTTAAGTACGGAGAAGGTCGGCTCACCGAGCGGTCCGTATCGCAGGTGCACACGCAGGATGCCCTGTTTACCGTCGTCAATGACGTCGTAATCACCGATGTAGCCCTCTTCTTTGAGGACGTTGGCGATGCCCTTGCAAATCTTGCTGGCGCGGCAATCGACGGCTTCCGCGTGATTGCGTGCGGCGTTTCGGATTCGCGTGAGCATGTCGGCAATGGTGTCTGACAAAGCCATGTATCAAGGTCTCCAGTTCTGCTGTTTGGGATTCGCGTTTGCTTTCAGCGGAACGTCAGGATTTTTTCCAATCAAGCCTGAACGGTTCGGTCCAGACATTCATTGTTTGTGCAGGGCACACGCCCTTGTGCTTACCAACTCGCTTTTCGCATGCCAGGGATCTTGCCTTCCAAAGCGAGTTCCCGCAGTTTGATGCGAGAGATTTTGAACTTGCGAAGGTAACCGCGGCTTCGACCGGTCAACGCGCACATGTTGCGGACCCGGGTCGGGCTGCTGTTGCGGGGCAGGCGGGAAAGCGCGGCGTAGTCGCCTTCCGCTTTCAGCTTTCGGCGCAATTCCGCGTACTTGGCAACCTGCTTCTTGATCTTTTCGTTTCGAATGACGGTGCTTTCGCTGGCCATACTTCAATGTCCTTTTCGTTTGGTTCGTGGTTCGTTCCGCGAGCCATGCGTGGTTGGATCAGTTCTTTTCTTCCGGGCGCCGGAACGGGAATCCGATTTCCCGCATCACGGCTCGGGTCACGTCGTCCGTGCTGTTTTGGAACACGAAGGTGATGTTC
>JANQKH010000150.1 GCA_028281215.1 Phycisphaeraceae bacterium
CGCGGTGCGGTTCGCCGCGCGGTTCCGGTTTGAACTGGAAGAAAAAACCGCTGTGGCGATTCGTCATCACGCGCCGAAGCTTGCCGGGATCAGTCGTGAACGCATCGGCGCTGAAGTGTTGGCGATGCTAGCCGGGCCGCGGCCGGCGACGGCGCTGACGCTGATGGAATCGCTTGGACTGGACGGGCCGGTGTTGAACGAGTCAGCGAAGTCGCACGCATTGCGGACCGTGCATCGCCTGGCAGAAACCGCGGCCACGCCGTCGACGGAGACATGGCTGTGCGCGTGGCTCCTGGACCGACATGTGTTCGCAGGTGACAACGAAGGTGACAAGAAAGGGACAGAATTGTTTCTCCAAGGCAGTACGGAAAACAACACAGTGGGTACTGACCCCTTTGGCAGTGCGCGATGGCGTGAGGCGTTGTGCCTGCCCAACGACTTGCGCGATGCGATGCGTGATCTGCTTGTCGCATTGCCGGCCGCTTTGCGTTGGCCGGAGTTGAGTGTCGCCACACGCAAGCGTTTGCTTGCGCGATCATGTTGGGAGCAGTTGACGATTTTTCTGCGTGCGTTGACGTGGCGGCCCACCTTGGCGGAACTTGTGACCACGATCGAAAGCGAATCGGCGCCACTGTTTGAACAGGGCGTCGCGCCGCCTCGTCTGTTGACCGGCGACGACCTGATCGCGCTCGGTGTTGAGCCGGGTCCACGGTTTGGTGCGCTGCTTGAAGCGGTTTACGACGAACAGTTGGAAGGGCGAGTGACGACACGTGACGGCGCGGCGGCGTGGTTGCAGACCCAAGTTTAACTGCAATCGCCAGTCAGCATCGCTTGCCATGCTCCAACTCAATAGACCATCGAGGGTGCCACATCATGACGGAAGAACAATCAAATGCGCGAGGCATGTCCAAAGCCGCAATCGAGTGGAAACACGCTGACCTTTTGTACGACTACATCAAATTTCACTTGGGCCTGTACATTGCAACGCCTCCGGCTTTTGTCATTATTGCCGAGGGATTAGGAGTTTCGACATCAGTTCCTTTTCTGATTTGCATGGTCATTCTCGTGATCACTTATTTCATTTCGGGCGCGGCAGCAGGTTGCCTAATTGCTCGGTTTATCAACAAGAAATGGAATTCGGATAGAAAGTGGCGAACTTTCGCACATGCGGCACACTCGAGTCGGCGCCGATACATTCAGCATTGGCTGTATTGGATTGGTATTGTGGTTGGTGTCTTAGGGGTGTTCCTAGGGATGGTGTTGTAAACAGTAGACGCATGACTTTGCCTGATGGAACCAAAGTCACTTCTATCGCCGTGACGAATCAACAGCCCTACACTGCTCCCATGTCCTACCGCCTGCTCGCGATCGATCTCGACAGCACGCTGCTCAATAGCGGCGGTGTGGTGAGCGATCGCAATCTGAGTGCGATTGAATCGGCTGTCGACGCCGGCTTGCTTGTCGTGCCGTGCACCGGTCGCGGTTGGCGTGAAGCGCGGATGCCGTTGCTGCAACTCTACGGCCAACTGTTTGATCATCACGTCGATGGTCCATTTGATGCGGATGATGATGTCAAGCGGCAGGCAATCGCCGAGCATCCCGGTGTATTCGTCACCGGCGCTTCCGTATGCGATGTGTATACCGGCGCGTCCATGGACCTGGCTTACGTAGAGCCGAACCTGGCGCTGGCGATTGTCGAGCGGTTGGCGGACCTGCCTGAAGCCGTGTTGGTTTATCGCGACGAAACGGTGGCCGGCCACGAATACCTGATCACCGGCAGCGGGATTCTGACGCCCAACACGCAATGGTGGTTCGGCAAGACACATGCGACCGTGCACTATCAGAGCGAGGTGACGGTGGACGACTTGCAACATGTGTTGCGCGTGTGCGTGGTGGCGGCGCGGCCGCGCATGCAAATCGCCAAGGATAAACTGGCGGACCTCGGCGACCGCGTGTTTTTCCACAGTTTTGAAGCCGTACAGGCGCCCAACCCCGACGACTCAATGCACATCATCGAGATCTTCGGGCAAGGCACGGACAAGTGGCGCGGCCTGCAATGGATCGCCGAGCAACACGGCATCGAGGCAAAGGAAATCGCGGCGATCGGTGATGAGGTGAACGATGTCGCCATGTTGAAACACGCCGGCTGTGGGATCGCGGTGGGTAACGCCGTGGACGTGGCGCGGCACGCGGCTGATGTTGTGCTCAAGGAAACCAACAATGAGGATGGTGTCGCCGTGGCGATCGAGCAGCTCATCGCCGGCGCGTGGTAGTCATGTGACACAGACGTGTCGGGTAGAATAGTTTGATGCCCACCACGCGGCCCAACGTCTCCCGCCACGCCAGCTTTGCGACCACCCGGTGGAGTGTTGTCATGGCGGCGGCAGGCGGTGCGACGTCGGCGGCGGACGAAGCGCTCGCATCGCTTTGCCAATCATATTGGTTCCCGCTCTACAGCTACGTACGGCGATGCGGGTACAACAGCCACGACGCCCACGACCTGACGCAAGGCTTCTTTACCCGACTCCTCGAAAAACGCGACCTGCGATCGATCGATCAAAGCAAAGGTAAGTTCCGTGCATTCATGCTCGCGTGTATCAAGCACTTTCTTTCAAATGAACGTGACCGTCAGCGCGCGATCAAACGCGGCGGCGGGCGAACGCTGGTTTCGATCGATGTGGATGATGCGGAGAAGCGGTACGCCATTGAGCCGACCGATCACATGACGCCGGACAAGTGGTTCGATCGGCAATGGGCATTGACCTTACTGGAGCACACACTCGAGGCGCTGCGCGACGAAGCGGTCAAAGCGGGGCGCGCTGAGGTATTCGATCGATTGCGGCCGCACCTCACCGGCGAGACAACGGACGAACGATACGCCGACATCGCCGAAGCGTTGGCAATGACCGTCGATGGGGTGAAGGCGACGGTGTATCGGCTACGCAAACGTTATCGCAAACGATTGCGCGAACGCATCGCGGAAACCGTGGCGGATGACAGTGAAATTGAAGACGAGCTGAACGCGCTGTTTGCGGCGCTGGGGTGATAGCTGCCAGGAACGCCATTGTGATCAAATCAACTGACCAGATTCTTGAAACTTGTGAGGCATTGAGTTCATCGATTCATTCTACCTACGTTGATTTTGTGTTTGCCGATCCACAGATACCAATTGACACTGAAATCACATTGGCAGGGATCCTCAATGACTTTGAATCGATGTCACCGGAAAAATGGCGGACAGTGCGGCAGGAGATCCATCTTGATCTGGCATACGACCTCTGGAATTTCGCATTCCGAATGTGCATCCTGACCGTTCGTTCAACCAACCCGATTTATTCAAAGGCCGCAGCGGTCGCATTGGCAATAGCGGCGGAACGTGTCGACCGGCGCGATCTGATCACCCATCTTGGGATATTGACAGACGCATGTGCGCGAATTGATGTTGACGCTGAAGAATTGCTTAGTCGTGTTACCGAGTTTGTGAATCCGGAGCAATCAACGAGTTTGAAGCTGAATGACCGTTCCGGTTTCAAAGGCATGCGCGACGGCAATGAATTCATTTATGTTCAATAAAGTCATTTGTTTCGCGTCACCTTACGCCACTTTTGCTTCTGTCATGGGTGAACCCGTTCGGAGACACCGTCCGTGACCAACGACCATGACCCCAATCTCAACCTACCCACCTGCCCGAGTTGCGGCACGGTATTGCCTGCGGACGCCCCGGCCGGCCTGTGCCCGCAATGTCTTTTGAAACAAGGATTTACGGAAGACAGCGAAGCAGTTACCCAGCCTGAACCCGGCAGTGAACGGCCTGTCCCGGGCGCGACGTGGCTGAACAGCGAGGCGGCGTCGCCCGGCCGCGGTGGGCGATTTGTGCCGCCAACACCCGACGAACTGGCGGCGCATTTTCCACAACTCGAAATCCTCGAACTGCTTGGCCAGGGCGGCATGGGCGCGGTCTACAAAGCACGGCAGCGCGATCTTGACCGCCTGATTGCGTTGAAGATTCTGCCGCCCGATGCGGGCGAAGGTGAAACATTCGCCCAGCGGTTTTCGCGCGAAGCCAAGGCGTTGGCGAAGCTCAATCATCCGAACATCGTCATGGTGCATGACTTCGGCCGTACTGACGCGGGGTTGTATTTCTTCGTGATGGAATACGTTGACGGCCTGAATCTTCGGCAACTGCTGCACGACCACCAACTCGAACCGAATGAAGCACTGGCAATCGTGCCGCAGATATGTGAGGCGCTCCAGTTTGCCCACGACGAAGGTGTCGTACATCGAGACATCAAACCGGAGAATATTCTCATCGACACGAAAGGTCGGGTGAAGATCGCCGACTTTGGCTTGGCGAAGTTGATGGAGACAGCGCCGGAGGAGATCACACTGACGCGCGAAGGCGGCACGATGGGTACGCCGCAGTACATGGCGCCTGAACAACTCGAAGGCGCCAAACACGTGGATCACCGCGCGGACATTTATTCGCTTGGCGTGGTGTTCTACGAACTGCTCACCGGGGAGTTGCCGCTCGGCCGATTCGCGGCGCCGTCGGAGAAGGTTCAACTCGATGTGCGGCTGGACGAAGTCGTGCTGCGCACTCTGGAGAAAGAGCCGGCGCGACGGTACCAACAGGTCAGTGAAGTCAAGACGCAGGTTGAAACGATCGGCGAACTGACACCCCAACAGTTCGACGTCCTTCAACGCACATCGGGACGGGAATACAAATCGAAAGCGACCCTGTTCGGTCTGCCGTGGCTGCACGTCGCCACGGGCATTGACCCGAAGACAGGCAAACACCGCGTGGCAAAAGGCGTCATCGCCATCGGTGACGTGGCGATCGGCGGTCTTGCGTGTGGCGGCGCCGCGTTCGGCGGACTCGCGTTCGGCGGGTTCGCCATCGGGCTTC
>JANQKH010000172.1 GCA_028281215.1 Phycisphaeraceae bacterium
GGTCCGGCCTGCTGCTTTCGGGATTGCGGCGATCCAGCGTCGTAAAGAATGATGTCATCGATGAGCAGATCAGCATCAAGGTCGTCGATGTAGAACTGAATGTCATCAATGCGTTCATCGCGCGACAGTTTGCCGCCGCTGCCGTCGGGGCGGCGTGCTTGGGTCATGTCGACGGTCGCCGATTGCCATTTGTTCTGCGGCAGATCGGTAAGGATGAGATGGCGATGGTAGCCGTTGACGAGGCTGTAGATCTGCACACGGAGTTTGCTTGTGCCCGACACCCGGTAGCGAAACGCTAGACGCGTCTGGTCGGCCATGGGCGGGCCGGGCACGGGGTTGAAGATGACGGCCTTGTACATGCGCGATTGATCGCCCATTATGCGATCGAAGTCTTTGGTCAGAGTCGCGCGGAAGCACCGCGTGTTGGGCAGCGAGGCGGACAGGCTTGGCGGCAGCAGTTGCTTGTCGGTGATCGGTTCGCCGCGCAGCCACCAGCGTTTCTCGATGTCGGTTTCGTAGTCTTCAAACACATGTACACGCCATGGAAATCTGTCCGGTGAAATTACCTTGCTGACGTTCCGCGGTTTGTCGGCGGCGAGTGCAGATTGCAACGTGATGAACACCAACACAACGGCCAAGCGAAACATGATTGCCTCCAGACAAGTGCTGGTGATTGAAACGACAATGCGTGACACGATTGCATGATAAGTCTGAAAGGCCGATATGCAGCCATAAAAAAGCGGCGGAGAACACGTTGTCCTGCCGCCGCGTCGCATTGCCATGGATGTCGCAGGCTACTTCTTGTCGGCCGCGTTCACTTCGTACGCCTGGCCGTCGATGACGACGATCACGTGCGTGCCGACGGCGAACCACTTGGCGGCGTCTTCATGCTTGCCGAGCAGGTCGAAGTATTCATCGCTGGCGAACTTGATCTGCTTCGGTTTGGCGGCGTCCTTGTGGAGTTCTTGTACGAGGGCATCGACCCACGCGCCGCCGTTGAAGTAGAACGTGCGACCGGCAATAAATTTGCTGGTGTGCAATGTGCCGGGACGACCGGCGCCAGCGCCGTCTGCAAACGGCGCATTACGATTGCCGGGTTTTGCGTTCGGATCCGGCGAACCGCCCGCGAACCCACGTTTGGCCAAAGCTTTGGCCTCGCTCTGGGCGGCTTCATTGACACCGAGATCGAATGCGTCCGCCGACTTCAGTGCATCGTCGGCTTTCGAGCCGGCGACAGCGGATTCACCCGACTTGTCCTTACGCCGCTTGTTGAACTCTTCCACTGCCTGGCGGTATCGGTTATCGCGGCCGTTGCCTTGGCCCTGTTGCTGTAGGGCGAACTGTGCGGGCGCGGCGGCGGGGGCGTCGGGGGCTGCGTTGGTCAGACGCGGCGCGTGCTGCCGACGGGCTTCGTCTTCCAGGATGAGGTACGACGTGTAAGGTGTGACGATGCCGTAACGTCGCGCGAGCCGTGTCACTTCGTCGCGCAGTTCACTGTTCTCGCCGTGCAGGCGGATCTGTTCGAGCATGTAACCGACGCGGCGGACAGCCCAAAGGCGCGGGATGAAGGTGTTCTGCTTCGCCTTGTGCGGGAAGGCGATCTCGTAGGTCATCGTGCGTTTGTCACCGGCGACGAAGCCAGTCATCTGCACAGCGACGTCGGTTGTCTTAGCGCCGGCTTCGGTGGAGCCTTTATAACGCCCTAGCACGATCAACTGGTCGCCGCGGAAAACATCCGGCAGAGCATGCGGGTACATCTCGGTGACGCGAACGTCACCCTTGAATTTCAGGTCGATGTTGGCGAGCACGGGGTGACTGATCTTTGTGAAGAAGTTGGAGACCTTAACTTCAATGTCCTCGTCCGGCAGCACATACTGACTCTTAGCGCGGGTGTGATCGGTGATCTTGTCGAGCAGGTGGGTGTTGATGTCGGTGCCGATGCCGAAGCAGAACACGCGCACCGTTTTGTCGCCCACGGCCTTCTGCACCGATTTGACGATGGCGTTCTCATCGGTGTTGCCGATGGTTGGCCGACCGTCGGTGAGGAAGATGACCATCGTGGGGCGGCCATTCTTCTTTCTGGCATTAACGGTATTGACCGCTTTAAGCAGGGCTTCTTCGATGGCGGTGCCGCCGATGGCCTTGAGGTCGTCAACGAATTCGTTGGCCTGCTTGCGGTTGGCGTCGTCGGCTTTGACCAGATCATCGAACAGCGACTCGGCCTCCGTGCTGAAGCGGATGATGTCGAATCGGTCACCTTGGTTCAGATTGTCGATGCAGAACTTCAGCGCCTTCTTGGCCTGCTTCATCTTGTCGC
>JANQKH010000173.1 GCA_028281215.1 Phycisphaeraceae bacterium
GGCCTTCCGGACAATGCCATTCGTTCCCTGGAAGAAGATGCGGACGGCGGGCAAATGAAAGACTACTGGGGCGTCGGCAAAGCGAGCAAACCGATGCTCCCGTTGATTGCCGTGCCGACGACGGCGGGCACGGGCAGCGAGTGCCAATCGTTCGCATTAATCGCTGACGCGGACTCCCATTTGAAGATGGCCTGCGGCGATCCAAAGGCAGCGCCGCGCATCGCCCTGCTCGATCCGCAGCTTACACTTACCCAACCACGCATGGTCACCGCCGACACCGGTGTGGACGCGCTGACCCATGCCGGCGAATCGATGGTCACGACCAAACGGAATGAGATCTCCACGCTCTTTTCGCGCGAAGCGTTCAAACTCCTTTGCGCGAATCTCGCCATCGTTCTCGAAGAACCGGATAACCTGATGGCGCGAGGACGCATGCAACTCGGCGCGGCTTACGCCGGCATGGCGATCGAGGCCTCGATGCTCGGCGCCGCCCACGCCGCCGCCAATCCGTTGACCGCGCATTACGACGTCATTCACGGCCAAGCCGTCGGCTTGATGTTGCCGCACGTGATGCGATTCAACGCCAATGATCCGACGACGTGTCACCTGTACGACGACCTTGCCCGCTCAGCGCGGTTGGCGGACAACGGTATGGACATTCACAACTCCACCAGTGTCTTGATCCAGCGCATCGAGTCGCTGATGAACATCGCCGGCATTCCCCGCTCCGCTCTGGACTGTGGCGTGGAGGAACCGATGATCACCACGCTCGCCAACGAAGCGGCATCGCAGTGGACCGGTACATTCAACCCGCGAAAGATCGGCGTGCACGATTTCGAATCGCTGTATCACGCGGCGATGTTGCCGCGAGAGGAATCGGCCGTCAATATTGCCTGAAATCCGTAAACGATTGAAAAATAATAAGTTAAAGAAAAATATCAATTGTACGTACAAGTAACAAATCCTTGTCCCCCACGCAAACGATTGATATAGTTGAACCATGAAATCAACGCCCCTCCTCATCGTTGCCCTGTTGAGTGCATGCCTCGCGGTCGATGCCGCCAAACTGCCTGCGCCAACCCCTGCACGGACGCCGTCCGATGACGGCCGCGCCACGAAATTGAGTTGGCCGTCGTACCGCGGCGACCGCCAGCAGATGGGGGTCTCGCCGGCCACGTTGCCGGACAAGTTAAAAGTCAAATGGAAGTTCAAGACCGATGGCGCGGTGATCGCCTCGGCGGTGATCCGGGACGGCCGGGCGTACATCGGTTCAACGGATGGACGTTTCTTCTGCATCGACATCAACAACGGCAAGCAGGTCTGGGTTTTCGAAACCAAGCACGGCCCGCTGCCTTCCTATGCCGGCAGTAATGAAAAGAAGATCAACGAAGCGATCGAAGCGCCCGCCGCGATCATCGGCGACCGTATCGTCTTCGGCGGCACCGACGGAATGCTTTACTGCCTCGACATCAAGAACGGCAAGATGAAATGGGCGTATGAGACGGACGACAAAATCACCGGCGCGGCGAACTGGATCAAGAGCCCCAACGGCGAAGGCATCTGGATCGTGGTCGGCAGCCACGACGCCCGGCTGCACTGTGTGGACCTCGAAACCGGCAAGAAGCAGTGGATTTATGAAACCGACAACTTCATCAACGGTGCGCCGGCGGTGTCGAAAGGTCGCACCGTATTCGGCGGTTGCGACGGTTTGCTGCACGTGGTCAACGTCAAGGACGGCAAGAAGATTAAGGAGATCGAAGTCGCCGATTACATCGCCGCCTCCGCCGCACTGACCGACACCCATGCGTACGTCGGCCATCACGGCAACCGCTTTGTCAGCATCGACATCGACAACGCCAAGATCGACTGGAAGTACGGTAAAAAAGAGTTCCCCTACCTCTCGGCGCCGGCGGTCGGAAAGGATGTCATCGTCGTCGGCGGGCAGGACAACCGCCTGCACTGCATCAACCGCAAGACCGGCAAAGGCATCTGGGACATGCGCACGCGCGGGAACATTGACAGTTCACCCGTCATCGCCGGCAACCGCGTCGTGGTCGGCGGCGAGGACGGCCGGCTCTACCTGATTAATCTGAAAGACGGCACCAAAGTCTGGGAATACGAAATCGGCAAACCCATCCTCAGTTCACCGGCTGTGATCGACGGTCTGGTGATCATCGGCTGCGACGATGGATTCGTTTACGCATTCGGGGCGGAGTAATGTTTGAATTGACCACAGATGAACACTGATTACCAAAATGTCTTGCCGGTTTTCTGACTTTCTTATGAACCCTGATCCCCATCCGTTTTCATCTGTGACTAATTCAAAGGAGAAAGAAGAAGATTGGAGTCAACCATGACCACGGAAAGCCTGCCTGTCCTGCCGGCGCAATCGGACAAGGACGACACGAAGGCGGGCAACTACTTTGTCAGCAACTATCCACCGTTTTCATTCTGGTCACCGGACCATGTGAACGACGTGCTGTCGGCGATTGCGCGCGAGCCGAAGCCGAACACCGATCTCGGGATGTACACGCACATTCCGTTTTGTCGTAAGCGGTGCCACTTCTGCTATTTCAAGGTTTATACGGACAAAAACGCTGCCGAGATCCAGCGCTACATGGACGCGGTGCTGACCGAGCTTGACACGTATAAGGACCAACCGTTCATCGGCGGTCGCAAACCGAAATACATCTACTTCGGCGGCGGCACGCCTTCATACCTGTCACACAAACAGTTGAAATACCTCACCGACGGCATGAAGGAACGATTGCCTTGGGACGAGATGGAAGAGGTCGCCTTTGAAGGTGAACCCGGCACGCTGAATGAATTAAAGTTGCAAGCCTTGAAAGACCTCGGCGTCACGCGGCTCAGCTTCGGCGTCGAACACTTCGACGAAAACATTCTCGAAGTCAACAACCGCGCCCACGGCCAGAAAGAAATCTACAAAGCCTATGAAGCGGCGCGAAAGGTCGGTTTCGATCAAATCAACGTCGACCTCATCGCCGGCATGGTCAACGAAACGGATGACACCTGGCATGATGCCGTGCGCCGCACCATCGAACTCGACCCCGAATGCGTCACCATCTACCAGATGGAGATTCCCTACAACACGACGATCTATGCCCGCATGAAGGAAGACGGTTCGATCACCGCACCGGTCGCCGACTGGCACACCAAGCGCGACTGGGTCGACTACGCCTTCGGCGAACTGGAGAAGGTCGACTACACCGTCACCAGCGCGTACACCGCGGTGAAAGACCCCGACAATACCCGGTTCGTCTACCGCGATGCGCTTTGGCGCGGGGCGGATATGCTGAGCCTCGGGGTCTCATCGTTCGGCATCGTGGACGGTACGCACTACCAGAATGAAGCGAACTTCGAGCAATACTGCACGCGCGTGGAAGCCGGTGAAATGGCCATTTTCCGCGCGATGACCATGACCGACGAAGAAAAGCTCGTCCGCGAGTTTATTCTGCAATTGAAACTCGGCCGACTGGAAACGCAATACTTTGCCGACAAGTTTGGAGTGAACGTGATCGACCGATTCGGTACGATCTTGAAGGCGTATGAACGGGAAGGCATGCTGAGTCTGGACAATGGAACGATCCAACTCAGCCGCCACGGTTTATTACAGGTCGACCGGTTGCTGCATGGCTTCTTCCTGCCGCAGCACCGCACGGACCGGATTGTGTAAAGGACTGCCGATGTCGCGTGCGGATACATCCTTCGACCTTTTCTACCCATTGGACGAGTTCTACTCGGCGTACGGGCATGCGTTCCCCGCGATCGAAAAAATCGATCCCGAGGCAATGCCTGAGCCCTATCGGTCTCTGCTCGTACACGACGGTGACATGACACCGACTTTGGAGAAGTTTCACGGCAGCCGCATCTCGTTGAAGTTGTTCGACAAACACGTCAACGGCAAACGACTGTCACGCCGCGTCGCACTCATGTTGGACAGCAACGCCACGCCGGTTGAATTCGGCGCCATCATCATCCATCTCGAACCCTTTCCTGAAGACGCCCGGCAACACATTCTTGAATGCATCCGCCCATTGGGCACGATTCTCAACGAAGACGTGATTGCCCATCAAAGTCACCCGGCGTCTTACTTTCGCGTGAAGTCGGACGACCTGATTAACGAAACACTTGATCTAAAAGGAGAACTGATGCTGTACGGTCGGCAGAACATTCTCACCAACCAGACCGGAGACGCCCTTGCGGAAGTGATCGAGATCCTCCCGCCAATTGACGCGCCAGCCGGGTGATACTCGCCCTAGTATGTCCGGTGCCACCGGCCACTGCACCATTATTGCCCCACCACGGCGATCTGCGATCGCCCGCCAAACGCCATGATTCAATCCAACAAACATTATGATGCAATTATCATCGGCGGCGGACCCGCCGGTTCAACTGCGGCAACACTGCTTGCCCGGCACGGCCGGCGCGTGCTCGTGCTCGAGCGCGACAAGTTCCCCCGCTACCACATCGGCGAATCGTTGATCCCCTACTGCTACTTCACGCTTGAACGACTGGGCGTGATCGACCAGCTCAACGACGCTGACTTCAAAGTTGACAAATACAGCGTGCAGTTTGTCACCGAAGACGGCCGTGTCTCCGCGCCGTTCTACTTTTTTCAACATATTGAACACGCCTCCGCACGAACCTACCAGGTTTGGCGAGATCAGTTCGACATGATGCTGCTGGACACCGCCGCCGAAGCCGGCGCCCACGTGCATCAACAGACAAACGTGCGTGAACTCCTGCGCGACGATCAAGGCGCTGTGATCGGTGTGCGCGCCGAAACGGTCGACGGCGAATCGGTCGAGTTCACCGCGCCGATCACACTTGACTGTTCCGGCCGCGATGGATTTA
Source organism: Phycisphaeraceae bacterium (assembly GCA_028281215.1). GTDB lineage: Bacteria > Planctomycetota > Phycisphaerae > Phycisphaerales > Phycisphaeraceae > JANQKH01. The sequence continues at coordinate 4,876 of JANQKH010000173.1, forward strand.
CTGTCAACCGCAATGACTGGCGCAGGCGCGACCCGAAGCTCAGCAAGATTTCGATGTGGACCTACTTCAAAGGCGCCAAGCGTGATGAAGGATACGACGAAGGTGCGACGACGGTGGCGTACCTGCCGGACAAGGGCTGGTTCTGGTGGATCCCTCTATCGGGCGACATGACCAGTGTGGGTATCACCGCTGAACGCGATTACATTTACCGGCACAGCAAAAACCCATCTGACATTTTCAAGGAAGAGATCAATCACAACGCCTGGATTAAGGAACACCTGGCAAACGCCGAGCAGGCCGCGGAGTTCCGCGTTACCGGCGATTACTCCTACCGCTCCGAACACTGCGCCGAAGACGGGCTGGTGCTCGTCGGCGACGCGTTTGCGTTTCTTGATCCGGTGTTCTCCTCCGGCGTCTTCCTGGCGTTGCGCTCGGGTGAACTGGCGGCCGATGCGGTACACGAAGCACTGGACGCCGGCGATTTTTCCGCGGCGCAGTTTGAGCACTACGGCGATCAGTTTCGCCAGGGCCTTGAGTCAATGCGCAAACTCGTCTACGCCTTCTATGAAGCAAATTTCAGCTTCGGTCGCGTGATCAAGAAAAACCCAATGCTGCGCGGCGACCTGACCGACTGCCTCATCGGCGACGTGTTCCGAGACTTCACCGAACTGTTCGACGCGGTGGCAGTCGGTCAGGTCGCCGCGCAGCATTGGGTTTTTCTTGATCACGCGACCGAAGCTGAAATTTGCTTCATAGGAGGCGTAGACGAGTGTGCGCATTGGC
>JANQKH010000181.1 GCA_028281215.1 Phycisphaeraceae bacterium
TGTCCGGCCACGCGCAATGCTGCCAGTCGGGCAAGACGGTCGTCCGATTCATTTGGCACCGGCGCCGTGATCAACTGCCGCAGCGATTCAACATGCCAAAGCATCGCGCCGGACGTGTCGGCATTGTCTAACCGACGCCAACCCTGATCGCCGAACGCGTGCGACACAATGCGCCGACTGTCGCGCTCGCTGGTCTCGGCGCGTTGGCGGTTGTCGTCTGCTTCATCCCGGGCGATGACCGCGTCGTGCCGCGAGACGAAGGCAAACACCGCCAGCGCCACCGTCACCGCCAGCATCGCCAGCGACATCGATGTGATCGCGATCAACCGTCGCTGCCGACGTTGCAGGTCGCGCTGCTTGAGGTCATCGAACCCGACGCCGAGCACGCCGGCGATGAGTTTCAGCAGCGCATTGCGTTTGCCGTCACCGTCGTCGCGCGCATCCGCAGCGATCGGTTCGCTGCGCTGGTCGGTCAACTTTCCATCGTCGTCTAACTCAAACCGCAACGCGGGCGGAAAACATTCCGCCTCGGCGAGGTCCGGCTTGTCCGACGCGTTGGGCTCGCCATCGACGATCAGACAGAGAATGCGATTTGCCCGGCCGAGCTTTTTGTACGTGATGATCTCTTCGTTGACCCAATGCGATTTGGCGGACCTCGGCGAACAAACGACAATCAACGTGCGCGACTTGTTTAACGCATCGTTGATCGTGCTGCTGAGGTCCGACGATGTGGGCAACTCTTCGCGATCGCGGAAGACCGGCACGATACGCGCGGGAATGACACCGTCGCGGCCTTCTTTGCCAACCAGTCGTTTGGGGACACGATACGTTTCCAACGCGCGGTGCAGCCAGTCACCCCATCGCTTATCGCGATGGCTGTAGCTGATGAACGCCTCGTAGTGGAAATCGTCCTGCGGTTGACCCATTACACCTGCACTGCTTCGCGCCACGTTTTAGCCATCAACGCATGGCCTGCCATGGAGGGATGCACGCCGTCACCCGCCCAGTAGTTTGGCGGCGTGGTTTTCACCGCCTCGTTGAACTTCGCCTGGAAAGGCACCCATGTCGCCTTTGCCGCTTTCGCGACGCGCTCGGCGGCGGCGCGGCGATGTTCAAACTCAGGGAACCAGTTGTCCTTCACCGCACCGCAACGCAACACAAAAGGTTCACAGATCACGATACGCGTGTCCGGCAGCGCTTTGCGCGTCCGTTCGAGCAATGCGGCGAAGCCTTGTTCGTAGGTTTCAACCGTGCCGTTGTATCGGCCATTGAGTTTGTGCCAGATGTCGTTGACGCCAATGAGAATGCTGAGGATGTCCGGCTTGAGGTCGATGCAGTCAACCTGCCAGCGTTTGTCGAGATCGGGCACTTTGTTCCCGCTGATACCGCGGTTGTAACACTTGAGTTGCGATTGGGGATGATCGCCGAGCAGAGCGGTGGCGATCAGGAAAGGGTAGCCGAAGCCGAACCCGCGCGGCGAGTTGGCGCCCTTGCTGTTGCGGTTGCGGCCGGCGTCGGTGATCGAATCACCCTGGAAAAGAATGACGCTGCCGTTCTTAAGGGAATTGATTTTCGCGGATGGAGCAGCTTGGATCGTGGGTTGGGCAACCTGCTGGGCGAACAGGGCGCCACCGGCGGCCAACCCCGTGCCCATCAAAACGCGTCTTGAAAACGATTGGTTGTCGGATTCGGTCATGATGTATCTCCTTGAACGGGAAGGACACAGCATACCACGAGCCTTGAACCGGATAGCGTGGATTGATTTCGTCGCCGATGCGCTTTGTGACGATCGTGCGGGACAGGCAATACAGAACGCCGGCAAAGTTGCGCAGCTTTCCTCATTTGACCTGCGAACCGACCGATAAACGACCAAGACTCGCCTTCCCACCTGGCGGAGATCACACCATGTTGGCCGAAAATGTCGTTGTCGAACAGGATGGTAATCTGGTTGTCGCCACAGTCGTCACGCCCCTGCTGAGCCTCAGCGAGACGCAGGACGTCGTGCTAGAACTGAACGACCTGATGCGTTACAACAACGCGCAACTGTTCATCCTTGACCTGAAGGAAGTGACCTTCATGGACTCGTCCTGCCTCGGCGTGCTGGTGCAATTCCTTCAGGACCTGGAACATGTTCGCGGCCGACTGGTGCTGACCAACTGCAATGAAAACATTGCGTTCCTGTTCAAAGTCACCCGGCTGGACGACGCGATGCCGATCACAGACAGCGTGGAAGAAGCGCGCGAAGTGCTCAAAGGGGCAGCCTGATCAAAGGACGTGATCAATAGCTGACTAACGGCCTTCCAACAAACGCATACCGAGGAAGTCGTTGATCTCCGGGACCGCACGCACCTTGCTCACCACCGCTTCCACGTCGTATTCAAGACGTACAAACTCGACATATTCATCGTGCACGATCGCGTAACTGGCGCGCGGATCACGATCGCGCGGTTGACCGACCGAACCCGGATTCACGATGCACTTTTCACCCGGATCAAATGTGTACCGCCCTTCGGTCAACTCCTGAGGCGGGTAGAAGTCCGGCTCGTTCGTGAACACGCCGGTGACATGCGTGTGCCCGACGAAGCAACGCTCTTCAAAGCGGTCAAAGATCTGCCCCATTTTGTTCGGTGCGGTGATGACGTCATCGGGGAATATATATTCGTTGATCGGCCGACGCGGTGAAGCGTGCACACACAGACCACCCAACGCGTTGTGGCGGATTTCCAGTGAGCCCAGGAACTCCCACCGCTTGCGGCGAAGTTCAGGGTCGGTCTCGATTTCAAACTGCCGGCGTGTCCAGAAGGCCGACTGCTCGGCGCTGGTGTTGAAACTGGTCGGCTCATACAGCACCGCAAAGTCGTGGTTGCCCATCAAGGACCAGGCACAGTGATCGATCACGACATCGATGCACTCGCAGGGATTGGGCCCGTAGCCGATGATGTCGCCCAAACAAACAACTTCCTCAATGCCCCGACCTTCGATATCCGCCATGACGACCTGCAGGGCGTCAAGGTTGCCATGAATGTCAGAAATCAGAGCAGTCGGCACAGATTGGCTCCAAACAGGGCGGGGGCAAGAATTTATCACAGATCACGAATCACCGCCAGAACCGAGATTTTGGACCAGGAGCAGGGTTTCGCGAGAATATTGACTATAAATTAACTTGATTTTTCAAATCATCGATGATTTAATGTGCACGCTATGAATCGCTCTGAACAAGAATTAGACATATTGGAAAAAATTAGCCAGATTCTGGGCGACGGTCACCAACTCAGCCAAGTCTTCCAGCGAGCGATGGCACTGTTGAACGAACGCCTGGACATCCAGCGAGCCACGCTGTGCATCTGGGACGACGCCATCGAGCAGGCGCGAATCGTTGCCGCCATCGGGCTTTCCAAAGAAGAGATGCAGCGCGGGAGGTACGCTCGCGGCGAGGGCATTACCGGGCAGGTGCTCAAGAGCGGTGTGCCGATGGTGATCCCGGACGTCACCAAGGAGCCGGAGTTTCTCAACCGAACAGGCAGTCGGCCGTTGGAGGAATCACCCAACGGCAAGACACAAGGACCGGAGCCGATCAGTTTTATTTGTGTGCCGATCATGGAAGGCGACCGCGTGATCGGAGCGATCAACGTAGACAAACCGTTCGTGGATGATTTGAGCCTCGCGGGCGATTCGCGTTTACTGACCATCATCGCCGGCTCGATCGGGCAAACCATTCGTATTCACCATCTGCTGCAAACCGAAAAGGATCAGTTGCTCGCCGAGAACGAGCAGTTGCGCGACAACCTGCGCAAGCGATACCGATTTGACAACATCATCGGCTCCAGCCCGGCGATGCTGGATGTGCTGGCGACGATCGGCCAGGTCGCCTCCAGTCGGGCAACCATCCTGCTGCTGGGTGAGACGGGCGTGGGCAAGGAACTGATCGCCAAAGCGATTCATTACAACTCGCCGCGCAAGGAAAAACCGCTCATCCGCGTGAACTGTGGCGCGCTGTCACAACAATTGCTCGAATCGGAACTGTTCGGCCATATCAAAGGTGCGTTCACGGGCGCGGTCAAGGACAAAGTCGGCCGGTTTGAGGCGGCGGACGGCGGTACGATTTTTCTCGATGAGATCGGCACGCTCGACGCTCAGTTGCAGGTCAAACTGCTACGCGTGCTCCAGGAACGTGAATTCGAACGCGTCGGCGACCACCGCACGGTCAAGGTTGATGTTCGCGTGATTGCCGCGACGAACCTTGATCTGGAAGAGGAAATCCGCAAGGGCACATTCCGCGAAGACCTTTACTACCGGTTGAATGTGGTCACAGTCAGTCTGCCGCCGCTGCGTTCGCGGCGCGAGGACATTCCCCGGCTGATTGATTTTTTTCTGGATCACTACAACCGCGAGAACGGGCGCGATCTGCGCAAGATCAGCCGCGACGTGCTCAACACGTTGCTTCGCTATCCGTGGCCGGGCAATGTGCGTGAATTGGAGAACGCCGTGGAGCGCGCGGTCGTGCTTTCAACCGGTGAGGAGTTCACCGAAGAACTCCTGCCGCTGTCGATTCGCATGTTCGCCCAGCAGGTGCGCGGCAACTCGGGCGATGAATCGATCGAAGCGCTGGCGAACAAAATCGCCACGCACGCCATTTCTGAATTCGGCTCGCAGGAAGGCGAGTTGTATGACCTCGTTATCAATGAGGTCGAACGGCAACTGATCATCGAATCCCTTGATCGAAACGGCGGCGTGAAAACCCGCACCGCCGACTACCTGGGCATCAACCGCAATACGTTGAACAAGAAGGTTAAGGATTATGCGATCGGGGAAGGTGAGTAGAGAGGATTCAGGGATCTGCCGCAGGCTGATTACAAACAGGCGAGTGCCACACTTTGGCTTATTAATGTGCGGTGCGTTCGATTGGGTACAAAGTTTCATTCACACTCTGCAAAGTGTGCCACCCCGCCCCCTCACCTGACCGATAGATTTCGTACCGAACCGCTGAGGGGTTTCGTCGGTACAATCTCCGGCCCGGCGCCTGAATGGTCGGCCGCCACCCCGCCCTGATCGGATCTTGCCATGTTTCCTTCCCTGCGCACACGCTTGTTGATCACAGTCGCCGCGATTACCGGATCGATGGTCTGGGTATCGGCAGCGGAAGCGGCGCTGGCGTCAGACGGATCGGGC
>JANQKH010000214.1 GCA_028281215.1 Phycisphaeraceae bacterium
TCGGCATCCAGGACACGACCATCGATGCCTGCTCACGCGCTTGCACAAAGCGGCCTTCCGCCGCCAGCGCGATCGCGTAGTAACCGCGCGTGTACATATCCTTCGGCGCCTTGCTCACCTCGGCCGCCAACACCTTGCAGGCTTGGTAGGTTTTGCCGTTGGTCATCAGTTGGATGCCTTGCATGACGTTGGCGTTGTCCGTGGTCAGCCATTCGGCTTGCGGAACGAAGTCGTTGTGCTTGGTAGCTCCGCTCGCCAGAGTTGCGGCGCCAATTAACCAGATGACCAACAGCACGGCGAACAGGCCGCCCAGCAACCAGGAACGAACGACGTTGGGCAGTTCGGCACTGTCATCAGTCGTCGAAGTTGGGTTTGCATCTGTTGAGAAACTCATGGTGGTCGCCTCTTTTCCGGCTTGTTCGATCGAAGGTTGAAAATCGACCGGGTTATCGCCGGTTTTCTGGGCACAAGTTGCATACCAGGTGAACGATACGCACGGATGGATTTCTCTAATCCACGTAATGTCAAAACTTTATGGTTGATAACGGGCACTCTGATCGGTCGCCGCAGACCCCTCATGGGTGTGGGAAAAGTACCCCAACGGCTCAGCAGATTGGGTGATTGTTCCCATCGGTCTGTGCCGAACAGGCGATCTGGGACAACCCTGAGGCATTGGGTTCGCTGGCACGCCATCTGCATTTCGATCAGTAAACCACGATGACAGGAGGTATACCGATGAAACGTCACAGATTTCTGAGCACTCCCGGCAACCTCGGCAAGCCGATGGACCGCGAACCCACCATCAGTGCGGGTGATTGGGCAGCGCTGGCAGCGCTTGCCGTCGCCGCGCTGGTCCTTTGGTTCGCCGGTTCAGTCTCCGCAGCGGACTCGCCGAAAAGCGCCGTCGACCCAGCGCCAAAGGAATCGAAAACTGTCAAGCAGAAAACTTTCAAGACCACGCTGAGTGATCTGCGCGTGGCCGGGAGTTGGACGTCCGTGAAGCCCGAGACCGCGCCGCAAGGCAAGTTCTATGTGTTGGACATCGCGCCGTCCGGCCATTTGGTCACCGGCGCCGCAGTTGGTGAAGGCGGCACGGTCCTCGGGCGCATGACCGTCAAAGATGGTCAGTTCATGATTCGATACACCAACGGCAAATCATTGTCGGGAACATTGTCTGTTGACGACGACTCTCTCGTGCTCAAAAACGGCAACCGTTCTTTCAGTTGGACGCGGCAGTCGAAGATCTCCAAGCTTGCGGTCCTGGCGTCGATTGAAATCAAAGCGCCGTTCGCGAAGGTGAACGACCTGCGCAAGATCGCCGACCGCGCCGCGCGGAACTGGCATGCCAAGGCCGCGCTGAAGAAGATCGAAGTGCGAAGCATGAACGCCGACGGCACGATCAACCTGATCAAAACCGCCGGCCAGGTTCTCTTCTACTACGAAGGCGACAAGCGCAATCACGGCGCGATCGTGACGATCGGGCAGTGGGGCAAACCCAGCCTGTGGGCAGCGCCCACCGCGATTGGCAGCTTTGGCTACAGCATCCCCGACGTAAAACTGAAAGACCTGACGGAGATTATCGCTAAGGCGCGCGAGCATGGCTATGACTACAAGATCAGCCATGCGACCTTGCAGGGTTATCGCAAACACAATCGCCGGTGGCATGAAGCGTGGGTGTTGCGCTCCAATGAAGGCGCTTCCAAACTCGATCCCATCTTTTGTATTGATCGTTGGGGTCGAACATTGTTGTTCACCAATGAACTGTTTAATCACGACACCAACCATGCGTTTGGTAACACCAGTTCCGAGGCGCACCTTGCCTGGCTTCGGGCGCCGACCATGCGAACCGGCTACATGCGCTTCGCGCCGAGCGGCACGGTCACCATTCACAACAAAGGCAAGGACGGCAAGGATCGGCCGATCATCATCTGCGAAGACTTCTTTCATGTGGTGGATTCGCGCGATCGAATTGCGTACACTAGGCCGCAAGGAACCCTGGAAAGTCAAAGTGCCCGTGCGGCGGTTTACTGACAAGGAATTCAACAGTGTAGTGTCGGTCAATCCGATGGGCTTGATCGATGCCGAGCGGCAAATCAAGATCAACACCGGCTCATTCCAGGGAATGTCCAAACACGAATACCGTGTGATCAAATCACGCATGAAGGACAGAATGGTGGCAGTGAACGTACCACCGTATCTGGTCTACGCTCAGGGGCTTAGCAAGTCGACGTCGGCTGAAGATCGCGCCGCGCTCAAAACGGCGGTGGAGAACTTCTACCATCAGGAACTGGCGGCACGAAGGGGCCGAAATCGCGGCCGA
>JANQKH010000243.1 GCA_028281215.1 Phycisphaeraceae bacterium
TCCCCTCGATGGGCGCATGGACCAACTACGCGCTCGGCAGTGAGAACCAAAACCTGCCCGCGTTCGTGGCGATCCCCGATCCGCGCGGCGTGCCGCAATCGAGCATCAACAACTGGGGGCCCGGTTTTCTGCCCGCCGTGTTTCAGGGCACCGATTTCAACGCCAATCAACCGATTCGCAACCTCGCCCGGCCTAAATCGCTGTCCGCCAAGAAAGACAAGGACACCCGCCGGTTCCTCGATTTTCTCAACAAGCAACACCTCGAACGCTTCCCCGGCGACACCGAACTGAGCGCCCGCATCGCCAGCTATGAACTGGCCGCACGCATGCAACTTTCCGTGCCCGAGGTCAGCGATCTGTCGACCGAAAGCAAAGCCACGCTGGCGATGTACGGCGCGGACGACACGAAGAACAAACTCAAAGCCCAGTTCGCCCGCAACTGCATCCTCGCGCGAAGGCTCGTCGAAAAAGGCGTGCGGTTCGTCCAACTGTTCAACGGCGCGTACGCGATGGGTGAAGGCGTCGGCAACTGGGACGGGCACAAGTCACTTCAAAAGCAATACAGCGTGCACGCGCCGATCATGGACCAGCCTGCCGCCGCCCTGCTCGCCGATCTGAAATCGCGCGGCCTGCTGGAAGACACCCTCTTCGTCTGGACCACCGAATTCGGCCGCATGCCCACCTTCCAAAAAGGCGCCTCCGGCCGCGACCACAATCCCTCCGGCTTCACCGTCTGGATGGCCGGCGCCGGTATCAAAGCCCCCTTCTCCTACGGCGCCACCGACGACTTCGGCTACAAGGCCGCCGAAAACATCACCGACGTCCACGACCTCCACGCCACTCTCCTCCACCTGCTCGGCCTGAACCACAAACGATTGACGTTCTACCACAACGGCATCGAACGAAGGCTGACCGATGTGCATGGGCGGGTGTTGAGGGATGTGTTGCTGTAACTTTGTTGACACTTCGCCGCAGGTCCGGGCAGGCCGGACCTACACGACTACAACTGATGCAGCTATGTAAAAAGCGGGAAGTGCCATCACACGGCAGAATGCCGTTTAATGCTGTCAACACGCGCGGATCTGCCTCCGGACAAGCAGCAACACCTCGGCAACTAAAACAGCCACGGATTGGCCATAACGCCAATTCCCCTTTTCTTGCTTGACATTTTACTTAGTAAGCAATATCATCCTTTGAACAGAAGAGCAAAAGGATAAACTAATGAGCAAGTCAACGTTAGCGCAGTTGCCAGCGAAGTTATACGAGCTACTGGAGCCATTCGAGCCACAAGAGCGTCAAAAGGCAATTCAAGCAACCTTGGTACTGTTTGGCGACGAGCAACCTAGTGCTGGGCCCGCAATCCCGACCCTGCCGATTCAACCTCAATCTGGCCGGCAGCTTCCGAACAGCACCGACCCGTCGGCGTATTTCGATGAAAAGGAGCCGAAGAACAAGGGCGAAGCCCTCGCAGTTGCTGCCCGTTATCGTGAACTGAACGAGGCCGAGGAAACTCATTCAAAAGCTGATTTGAAAAAAGTCACCACTGACGCGCGCCGAAATTTCGACGATAGCAACTTCGCCAGAGACATTAACAACGCAAAACGCCAAGCAGGTTTTTTCAATTTGGGGACATCGCGCGACGCCAACAAACTTTCTTACTTCGGCCAACAGTACGTCGATGCATTGCCTGATCGAGAAGCCGCGGCGAAACTCAAAAGACCAAAAATCGGTGGCAACAAAAAGAAAAGCACAAAAAGGCAAGGAAAAAAGAAGAAAACCTAAACCCTCACGTTAATTGAATGCCATGGGTGACAGATCAACTATTTTCGAAGACTCACTGCTTGCTGGGCTGCCACCGTCGCTTCGCTCCGAACTTATCGCCGCATATGGGGAAATCTTGCGCAATTTCCGAGAACGCCGATGGGAGCCGTCAGAGTTGAATGGAGGAAAACTGTGTGAAGTTATCTATTCAATTCTCAATGGAATTATCTCTGGTAACTACCCCACTCATGCCAGCAAGCCCCGCAACATGGTTGATGCCTGCCGCCAATTGGAGCAAGCGCCAGCCACACTTCCTCGTTCCGTCCGGATTCAAATGCCGAGAATGCTGCTCGCACTTTATGAAATACGCAACAACAGAGGCGTTGGGCATGTTGGTGGGGATGTGAATCCGAATCATATGGATGCTGTTTGCGTGCTGTCAACAAGCCAATGGTTGATGAGTGAGTTAGTTCGAGTATTTCACAATGTTTCAACTGAAGAAGCATCTGCCGCAGTCGACAGGATTGTCGAACGCACAATCCCTACAGTCTGGGAAGTTGGTTCAAAATTCCGCGTCCTCGACTCCGATATGCCCATGAAGGACAAAACACTCGTACTGTTATATCACCGCAATGGCCCAATCGCCGAAAAGGACCTTCAACTGTGGGTAGAACACTCAAATGCATCCGTGTTTCGACGTGACATCCTGCGCAAGGCGCACAAAGCAAAGTTGATTGAGTATGATGCAGAGTCGCGAATGGCGCAGATTTCTCCTCTTGGGGTTGCATATGTTGAGGACAATCTCATTCCACAATGAAAGTGACACAGTCGTGAAGGGCAGACACGGCGGCACGAAGGGCTGGCGGCGGGCATGTTTTCGAACAAACCGTGCGCATCGCCACGGCTTGGGGCATTTTACCCCTGACGTCAGAGCGAAAACCCTGACATCGCGCCTAAAGCCTGTGTTCACAGCCAGTTCGGGGAAGAATCGCCGTGTCAGGGGGAGGGAGTGCTTGTCAGTGACATCGCTTGGTTTGCAGGCCCGCTCGGCCATCATTCCTGCGTGATCACATACTTCAAAATCCCCACCACCTGTTCCGGCTGCCGGCAGGTTGCCATTGCTGCGCCGTTGATTTCTTTGAGCGCATGGTCGTGTTCCTCATCGTGCAGCGTGATGATCGCTTTGCCCTTCGCGGCGGCGTAGCCGGCGTCGAAGGCGGCGTTCCATTGTTTGTATTTCGGGCCGAAGCGGACGACGACGATGTCGGCTTCGTCGATCAACGTGCGGGTGCGGATGGCGTTGACGCGGGCGCCGAGGTGGTCTTTCCAGAACGGTTTGTCCTCTTCGCCGAGGATGGCGACGCCGGCGTCGTCGCTGGCTTCGTGGTTGGTGACCGGCGCGGTGAGGGTGACGGGCAGTTGGGCGGCGGCGACGCCGTCGGCGATGTGCTCGCGCCAGTCGGAATGGATTTCGCCGGCGAGGTAGATGCGCCATGTCTTTGTGGCTTGGTTCATGGTTTCATTCTGACGCGTTCGCCCGCCGCTGACAAACGCGCCCCAATCAACTCAGCCAACTCGGCCAGCGCCGCGTGGGGGTAGAGACCGAAGAACCAATCCCGCCGACGCGCGGCCTTGCGGTTCGCCATGCCGACTCGCTGTCGTTTGACGTCGCGCTCCGCCTGCTTCAACAGTTGCGGCCAGCGTTCGGTCATCTCGGCGTTGAGCTGTTTTAACTTGCCAAACAATGTCCCGCGCTCCTGCCGATTGGTCGTGTCCGCCATCGCTTGCAGGATGGTCGCCTTGCGCGATTGAAATTCAGTTTGATTGGATTCATCCGGTAGATGACGGTCGATGTTGTGCGGCAGGTGATGGGCGAACCAGACGGCGCGGCGAAGGTCGGCCGCGTCCGCCAACGGCGCATCGAAGGGCAAGTGCACGTCGGCTGAAATCACCGTCGCGGGCGACAGCGATTCACCCCGCCATGCCTGCCACCACTGTTCGGTCACTTTGTCGTAGAGACCGCCGCCGGTGCCGTGGATGAACAGATCGGCGTGTGTGCTGCGCATGAGTGCCGTGAGAAGCAAGGCTCGCGGGGCCAGGTTTTGTTCCGTCGAAATCGGGCTGCCGTCGGCAAGGGTGAAGATCGGTTTCGCGTCGGCGAGGTCGGCAAACACGCGTTGCCTCGGCTGTCCGAACGCCACGTACCACAGCGGC
>JANQKH010000282.1 GCA_028281215.1 Phycisphaeraceae bacterium
GCGTGTTCACCCGCGACTTGTACCACGCACAAAAAGCATGGGACGACATGGACGTCGGCGGCGTCGTCATCGGCGATGTGCCTTCCTACCGGGTCGACAACATGCCCTACGGCGGCGTCAAAGACTCCGGCCTCGGTCGCGAAGGCGTCAAGTTCGCCATCGAGGATATGTCGGAAGTCCGCGTGCAAGTGATCCGTGATACGGCGGATTTGTCGATGTGATGGGTCGGACAAACTCCCAGCCAAGTACCGTTGCTCGCGGCCCTCAAAGGGCCGCGTTTTTCTTGATCGCAGCCTCACAAACACAGCTGATGCTTTCAACGAAACCGATCTCACAAGCATTTCCGTTTTCTTGCAACTGCGGGTATCATGAAGTGGGGCAGATTTCTATTTTGAACCAGGCGAGGGGATCACGATCGTGCCACGGCCACCTGAAAACAGTCTTCTTATTCTTTGCGCGCTGTCTGAGACGTCGATTCAAAGACAACTGACACAAGCGATTGATCGCAACAAGCGATACGACCTTGAGTTCGTCAATCCTGATGAACTGAACCGTTTCCTTGCACGCCACGAATCCAACGGCCAGGAGCAGTCAATCATCGTAGTCGTCGACCAACAGCCGGATCGTGACACGCTCGACGACGGCGTGCTTTCAAACGGCGAACTCGAAGTGGCGAACGAAAACCAGTCGGCCGCCTGGCTTCACGTCGACCGGCATCTGAATGTTGAAACGGTGCTGGATCGGATTAACCGCGAGGCGGACCGCATCCGACTGCTGATGCGTCCACCCCGGCGCAAATTGCGCGAGGGCGAGGCGATTCGCGTCCACGTCGCGTCTTCCGAAGAGGAACTCAAGGCGTGTCTCGCATTGCGCTTCGACGTCTACAACCGATTGGGTTACCTGCCGGAACGGGAAGCCGCCACGAAGAATCATTTGGAGATGGACTCCTTCGATCGCGATGCGCTGCATTTCGCAGCGACAGAGAACACAACGGGAAAAGTGGTCGGCACGATGCGCCTTCTCTCCGGGGAATACGGCCGACTTATTCAGAAAGTGCAGATGTTGAATACGCGCGAAGTGGCGCGCCGACAGCGTTCGTGGTGCGAACGCATCGCCAAGGATCCCAACCATACGATCTTTTCGCAGATCGTTGATGGCGCTTATTGGCTGCCGCTGATGATCCAACAGTCGTTCAAGTTTCCGCCCGAATGGGAACGCCGACTGTCACAGCCTGAACTGTGCGTGGAACTGAGCCGCATGGTGGTTGACCCTCGGTATCGCGGGCTCGGCGTGTCGCGCTTGATGGCGCGCACCGGCATTGCGGCGAGCGTCGCGACCAAACGCCGATGGGCTTTTCTCGAATGCATTCCCAAGCATCAGGTTATGTACGAAAAGTATGGATTTAAGGCGATCGAAGGGGTCGACCGGGCGCGGGCCGTCGAACTGGACCAGGAAGCGGTCGCGATGTACCTCGAACTGTCGCCTGATCCGATCAACAATCCCTATTACGCGTTGGCGATGCGGGATCTTGAAATGGCCACGAGCATTCCCGCGCCGCGTCGCGGTTTCGGACACCGACACCTGTGTCTGTGTCGAAAGACGCTCTGCTGGGAGAAAGGCGAATTCTCCCAACGGCACATGGCGGGATGCCCATTGCGCACCCTGCACGTTCCCGAGGGTTAGATCGTTGGAGTTCTCATTTCACGTGAAGGGGCATTGCCATGTCCAATGTGTTTGTTTCCTACCGGCGCAGTGATTGCCAGGATATCGCCCAGCGCATTTGCGATCGCCTGAAATTCAAGTTCGGCGAACAGAATATCTTTATCGATGTCGACAACATCCCCTACGGCGAAGATTTTCGCGAAGCCCTGTCGAAGAAGGTGGAAAGCTGTCAGGTGCTCATCGCCATGATCGGCACCGCCTGGTTGACCGCGCTCGATCCAACCACCGGGCAACGACGGATTGATCAAGCAGACGACTTCGTGCGTATCGAAATCGAAACTGCACTGTCCCGCAAAATCCCGGTCATTCCCGTAAAAGTCCACGACGCCGACATCCCGACCGCGCAACAGCTGCCCGAAGAACTACAAGAACTCGCTTACCGGCAGGGACTGGAAATCCGCCCAGACCCCCAGTTCACCGACGACGTCAATCGCCTGGCCAAGCGGGTGGATGAAATCATCGAGAAGGCCGAAGCCGCGAAAGTGGCAGGGTCGCTGGTTGAAGAAGATGCCACAACCATCGTCCCATCAACACCACAAGACACCGAACCCCAAAACGCCGGCGGCGACCTGCCCGGCGAAGTCGACAAACCCGTCCAACCCGAGGAACGCGAACCGTACCTGTCCGGCACGCGACAACCGGTGCTCGACCTGATCGCGCCCACGTACCTGCTTGATGTCAGTTATCACTTCATGGATTGGAACCCTGCGTTCGAGACCGTCATCGCCAAGCCGCTCGGCTTGATGCGCAGCCAACACGCCGGGAAGTTCATCGACAGCCTTCAAAACGCCAACGATGTTCGTCAGCGCTCAAAAGAGCGCTTTAAACCGGGCGAATTGCCTCTGGTGGATATCGAAGAACTGGTGTTCGCCTCCGATGAATATGGCACGATTCGTTTCCAGAAGATCGCTTCGCAGATACCCGATGTCGACGGCCACCTGCGGGCGTGGTGCGTGACGTTGAACGTGCTCGAAGTGGATCAAGCCGAAAAGTTCTGGGGCGATATCGAACACGAATTGACGCGGAACATCCACTGGTCACGCTACGCGGAAACGTATGACACCATCCTGACCCACTTTCAGGAATACAACGACCTGATCAGGTACGTCGCATCGATGGCGGACCACAGTCCTCTCGTCGCCGACATTGGGGCAGGCACGGGCAATTGCAGTCTTGAGTTGCTGCGAGCCAGTCCGGACCGTGAGGTTTACGCCGTTGAATCCAACGAGAGCATGCTGGAAGGATTCCGTCGAAAACTGAGGAAAGAATCGCAAGACATGCAGGATCGATCGATTCTGATCAAAGGCGACGCACTGCGCATGGACTTCGACGATTCCTTCTTCGATGCGGTCACGGCTGTCAACGTGCTATACACCATCGAAGACCGACCCGCGCTGTTGCGCGAGATCTATCGCGTCCTTCGGCCAGGCGGCATCCTGGCATTGTCAACACCCTACAGCGAGACCGACGTCGACAAACTATTCAAACAGCTTCGAAAACGGCTCATCGAACAGAACATGTATCAGGCTTATGAAGGCGCTTACCGCACCGCGTACGATCGGAACAAGGCCATGCTGGAACTCATTCAGCGCGACGACCTTCAAACGATCGAAGAACAGATCGAAAGCTGCGGATTTGAGATCGAGAACGCCGACTGGACAACACCCACCTACGTCGACGCGGTGGTCGTGATCAAAGCGAGACGGCACTAACCCGCCTCATTGTCGAATGCCGTGGTCTTGAGTTTGACAACACGCTATGGCTTCGCCGATGTCTGCAACTCCTTCAACGTCACCGCCCGCCCCGCATCCAGCGCTTTGAGAATAGACTCACACCGCAGCGCGATTTCCGCGTCTTCGTGTTTCGTACCTTGTTCGATCCAGCTGAACGCCGGGCCGCCGATGCGGAGCAGTTGCAGGTTGGCTTTTTCGCGGATGATGTATTCGTCGCTGCCCAATTGGTTGATCAGCGCTTTGACCCGCGCTTCAAGTTCCGGTTCAAGGTGCACGTGCAGCACGAGCCCGACGCGGACAATGCTCGTCGGTTTCGGCTTGGCGTCAAGCGGAAGCCAGCGGTCGTAGGTTTTTTGTGACACGCGGTAGATCAGTGACAAGCCGTCCTGCTCGAACAATCCCTGTCGCCAGGTGTTCAACAGCGAATCCGCCTCGTCTTCGTTCAAACCGGCGGCTTTAAGTCGGCTTTGCGATTCCTTTTGCAATGTATCCACGCGTTTCTTCGGATCCATCGGCTTCCGCCACACCACGGAGATTTGCTTTTGCCCCTTGGCAACACGATCGATCCACTTGGAGACGCGGACCTGTTGGCCGGTGCGTTCGATGACGAGCACGTCGAGCCAATCGTGATCGCTAACGCTTTGCAGGATGAGTCCGTCACCGGTGCGTTTGACGGCCGGCGCTTTGGGCGACGGGATGACGCCGTCGTAGTAGATGAACTGGTCGGCAAACCCGCGGACGTTGTATTGCGGGAGGATGCCGTTCGTGACGGTGATGCGCGACGCCTTAACGGCACGCAGGTGATTCAGCCAATGCCCCTCATCCACCTTGGGCACCTTGATCCGGGCAAGCCGGGCGCCATCGGATGTCTTGCTACCCTCCTGCCCCACGGCGATGCAACGGAAGCGCAGATACTCCGACGGCTTGGACGCGCCGCCCTCCATCGGTTCCATCGCCGGCGGCCACCAGATCAAAGGTTGACCGCCGGGGAACCGCACAGTCAGATCGATGGCCGACAGTTTGTTGTTGTGGATATAAATAACCGGCTTGCGGACAATCAGCGGTCGGTTCTGCACCTGGATTTCCTGAACGAGCAGCGACCGTCGACCGGGTAACACGCCGCGGAAAAACTTCGGCATCGACCGCCATTCGTCCAGCATGTCCTGCTGCGCCCAACGGGCGCCGCGTGCGGCGGTGAACACCCCCCATTCGTGCAGCGCGTAGGGATCCGTCGCCCCCTTGACCTGCCGCGGGGCCGGCAGTTCGATGATCTCAAATCCGGACGCGATCGAATGAACACACACCACAAGAAGACAAGTGATGATCGCCGTCGCCCGAGTCGGTCCCTGCATGACAAACACTCCCAAAGGTTGACTTGTCCATGTATTAGACGGCTTGCAGGGCGGGTTGTTCAGCCGGATCACTCGATGATTGGTGAATCCCGCGCTGATCCGAGCCGGGTTCTGTGAACCCGGTCGCCGCGCACCGGTGCGGGGGTTGTGAGCGATGGTCAAAACCGAACTGACGCGAACGATCCCATGCTTCGCGGAAAGTACCAAGGCGCGACTGCGTCGCGACCGGGCTCATAGAGCCCGGCTCGGTTGGGCAAGGTAGCGCCAATGCAACCGTTCGAGAATCTTTGCCGCTCGCAGGCGCCTCAAGCCAGGATTTCCTTCACCACGTTGCCATAGACATCGGTCAACCGGAAATCGCGGCCGGCGTGTTTGTAGGTCAGTTTGGTGTGGTCGAGGCCGAGCAGGTGGAGGATGGTGGCGTGCAGGTCGTGGAGGTGCACTTTGCCTTCGACGGCGGCGCCGGAGACCGGGTCGGTCATGCCGTGGCGCATGCCGCCCTTGACGCCACCGCCTGCGAGCCACATGGAGTAACCGCGGTTGTTGTGGCGTCGGCCGTCCTTGTTCTGGCCGAGCGGGGTGCGGCCGAACTCGCCGCCCCATACGATCAGTGTGTCGTTCCACATGCCGCGCTGTTTCAAATCGCTGATCAGCGCGGCGATCGGTTTGTCGATCGCCGTGGCGTTGGATTTGACGCGCGAGGTCAGGCTGTTGTGCTGGTCCCAGCCGCCTTTGGTGACTTCAATAAAGCGCACGCCGGCCTCGGCCATGCGCCGCGCCATGAGGCATTGCGTGCCGAAGTCGCGCGTCGATCCGCCGGTGATGCCGTACGCCTGCCGCACGTTCTCCGGCTCCTTGGAAATATCCATAACGCGCGGCACCGCCGCCTGCATGCGGAAAGCGAGTTCATAACTCTCGATCACGCCTTCAAGTTCCGAGTGCACCTTCGCGTCGTCGAGTTGTTTCTGATTCAATGATTGCACGAGGTTCAGGTGTTCGCGTTGCGCTTTGGCGGTGGGGTAGGGATTTTTGATGTTGGCGATGGCGTTGCCGCTCGTACCAACGCGCGTGCCTTGGTACATCGCGGGCAGGAACGCCGAGCCGTAGTTCTGCGCACCGCCGAGCCGGCCCAGCGGGTTGATGGTGACGAAGCCGGGCAGGTCTTGCGCTTCGGTGCCGAGGCCGTACACGACCCACGAACCCATCGACGGCCGCACGAAGGTGAAGCTGCCGGTGTGCAGTTGAATCGTCGCGGTCGGGTGGGCCGGTGAATCGGTGTGCATGCCGTTGAGCAAACACATGTCGTCGGCGTGCTGCGCCAAATGCGGGAACACACTGCTGAGCATCAAGCCGGACTTGCCCGACGGTTTGAACTTATGCCGCGGACCAAGCACGGTGCCGCTGAAGTTACGGCCGTTGTACGACGCCTTGGCCGACTTGCCGTGCGACTTTTCCAGTTCCTTCGAGTAGTCGAACGTTTCCCACTGCGTCGGGCCGCCCTGCATGAACATGAAGATCACGCGTTTAACCTTGGCGGGAAAGTGCGGCTGCCTGGCGGCGAGGGGATTCTGATAGGCGTCAGCAGTGGACGCCTTGCGCGCCGCCAGCGCTTCCTGTGTCGTGAGGCCCGCAAGGGCGAGATAGCCGAAGCCTGCGGAGCCGGCTTTGAGAAGGTCGCGTCGGGTGGTGGGGGTCTGCATCGTTGATTCTCAACGGGGTTGGTTGTTCTGATTCATTCCTCAAATAGCTGGCCCCTGCGAAGGCAAGGGGAGGAGAGCGATTCAATTCACATACCGAAACTCCGCGCTGGCGAACAGCGCGTGCATCACGGCGGCCCACGCCGATTCGCGGCCGGCTTTCTTCCCATCACCGGCGAGCGACGTCATGAACCGTTCGATCCGCTCAACTTCATTCGACGCCGGCTTGCGGCCGAGCGTTAACACATACGCCCGCTCCAATCGCTGGCGATCGTTCAGGCTCGAGTCATTCACCAAGCGCTGTGCCGCCTTGCGAGCGCGGTCCAGCACGAACGGATTGTTCATCATGAACAACGCCTGCGGCGCCACGGTGGTGATATCGCGCACACCTTTAACTTCCGCCGGGTCGGCGAAGTCAAACGTCTCCCACATCTCCGGCAGGTTCTGCCGCACGACCGGGATGTAGATGCTCCGATGATCGCTACCAACGCCGATGTTCGCCTGGACCTGCCGACCGATCTCGCCGGCGTTGTATTTCATCACCGGCGATGGGCCGGGATATGCGGCGTCCAATTCACCGCTGACCGCGAGCATCGCATCGCGGATCGGTTCGACTTCCAACCGACGGCGGTTGGCGCGCCAGAGCAAACGGTTGTCCGGTTCGACCGCCATGTTCTTCGCATCGTGCGCGCTGCTGAGTTGATAAACGCGGGAGAGCATGATGTGGCGGATGGTTTTCTTGACCGACCAGCCATCGTCGACGAACCGCGTGGCCAGGTGATCGAGCAATTGCGGATGCGTGGGCGCTTCGCCGGTTTTGCCGAAGTTGTCGGTCGTGCGCACGAGACCGACGCCGAACAGGTGATGCCAGATGCGGTTGACCATGACGCGTGCGGTCAGCGGGTTTTCCCGCCGGGCGATCCATTTGGCCAGTTCAAGTCGGCCGCTCTGCGAACTGTTGACTTCGATGTCCGGCGTGTTGGGCAGCGACGCAACGCGCAGAAAGCCGCGCGGCACGTTGGCGCCGAGGGTGTGCGGATCACCCTTAAGATGCAGCTTGGTGTCGGCGGGTCGCCCGTCGACGACGCCCATCGCGTAGTTGTAATGGTCGAGTTTGCCGCCCTTGTTTTTGTCGTTGCCGGTGGCGCCGAGTTTCTTGAGCTTGCCGGTCAGCTCGCGGATTTTCTTCTGGTTCAGTTGCGCGGCAGTGTTGAGCCGATCGCGCTCGGCGTTGTATTTGGCGCGGTCCTTGCCCTTGTTTTTGCCCAGTTTTTTCAGGTCACTACGGAACTTCTTCACGTTCTGCTGGGCGACTTGAAGTTCCTTGCGGTACGACGCAATCAGTTTTTCCTTCGCGTTGGAGACTTCCTGTCGTGTCGCACCCTCCGCCTTGTCGAGTTCAATCAGCAGGGATGTGTTGAAGTAGCCGCGATTGCCCCCGCCGCCGCGGTTCTTGAGTCCGCTGCGCATTTCCGTGGAATAGAAAATGCCCGCCATCGCGTAGTAGTCTTTCTGCGCGATCGGATCGAACTTGTGATCGTGACACCTCGCGCAACCCACGGTCAGCGCCATGAACGCCCGGCCGGTCATGTCCAGTTGTTCGTCCACAACGTCGGCAACGTATTGCACGCGATCGGTTTCATTCAGATCCTGCGCGCCCATCGAAAGAAAACCCGTCGCGACGGTCGCTTCGTTTTTGTGCTCGCTGTTGCGATGCTTGAGCAGGTCACCGGCGATCTGTTCCATGATGAAACGATCGAACGGCTTGTCATCGTTGAATGACTGGATCACGTAATCGCGGTAACGCCAGGCGAACGGCATGGGGTAATTGCGCGAGCCGCCGACCGATTCGGCGTAACGCGCCACGTCCATCCAATGTCGGCCCCAGCGCACACCGAACTCTTTCGACGCGAGCAGACGGTCGACGACCTTGGCAAACGCGCGAGGCGTCGAGGCCGGATCTTTCACAAATGCGTCAATCTCGCGCGGGGTCGGGGGCAGGCCGGTCAGATCAAACGTCGCTCGGCGAATCAGCGTGTGACGGTCGGCGTCGCCCACGGGTTGCAACCCCTTGGCTTCCAGCTTCGCGAGAATGAATCGGTCGATCGGGTCGAACGCCCAACCGGCGTCCTTGACCTTCGGCGGCGCGGGATCGCCGATCGGTTGGAAAGCCCAGTACTCCCGACCGGCTTCAATGTCGATCGACTTCTTCGCTTCAATTGATTTCGCATTGCCGCGGCGCGGGTCGGGGGCGCCCATCTCGATCCACTTTTCAATCGCCGCGATCTCCGACGCTTTGAGCTTGTACTTCGGCGGCATCTCCATGCCTTCTTCGTCATACTTGATCGCCGCGAGCAGCAGGCTGTCACCGGGCTTGCCGGGGATGATGACCTCACCGGAATCGCCACCGGTCATCCACGCGTCATAGCTGTCGAGCAGCAGGCCGCCTTTGACTTTCTTGGATTTCGAAGAGTGACACTCGTAGCAGTGCTGGATGAGCACCGGACGGACCTTTTTCTCAAAGAAGTTCCGCTCGGCGGCGGTCAACGGCTTGGGCGCCGCCTGCGAGACGGAGGCCGCCACCGCGCACCACGAAAACACCAGCCCAACAACGATCACACGTGTCATGTCCATAGGGATATCCAACGCCCGGGGTCTACTGTTTATTGTAATCGGCGCGTGAGAAAGTAACGGTCTTTATTTAAAGGCACGGGAAAATGTCGTAAAAGCGGGAAGAGAGAGGTTAACGGCTTGGTGGACAGGCGGTTAGGGGTAGAGTTTGTGCGGGAAATCCAGACCTTCCTTGCGAACTCATCAGGTCCGGCTTGACATCCGCCGCACACGCTCCAATTGCCGGACTTTCCCGTTCTCCTGCTTCCCTGTTCGCTCGCTTCTCACTTGCCCATGAAAAACTTCTTGATCGCATGCACGGTCGTCTGCCTTCCGATCGCGGCGATGGCTTCGGTGAGGGGGATTTCCTTCGGGCAGACTTTCACGCAGTTCTGGGCGTTGCCGCAATCGCTGATACCGCCTTCTTCCATGAGGGTGTCAAGGCGGTCGCCTTTGAGGTGGGCGCCGGTTTCGTGCTTGTTGAAGTAGAGCGCCTGGGCGATGACCTGGGCGCCGACGAAGTTGTTGTCTTTGGTGAACTGTGGGCAGGCTTCGAGGCAGCAGCCGCAGGTCATGCATCGGCTGATGTCATAGCGCAGTTCCTGGTTCGCCTGCGATTCCTTGGCGCCTGAGCCGAGGTTGCCGGTACCGTCGATCGGCACCCAGCCTTTGATTGCTTTGAGGTTGTTGAACATGCGGGCACGGTCGACGTAAAGATCGCGCACGACGGGGAACTTGCTGATCGGTTCAAGCACGACGGGGTTGTCTCTGGTGCCTTTGCCGCCGGCCATCAGTTCGTGGATCAGTTTGGAACAGCTTTGCCCGACGACACCGTTCATCACCATCGTGCACGCGCCGCAGACTTCTTCAAGGCAGTTGCAATCCCACGCGACCGGCGCGACCTTTTCATCGTTGACGGTCACCGGTTCCAGTGCGATCGCTTGCAGACAACTGATCACGTTGGACGCGTCGCGGTAAGGCACCTCGAAGTCCTGCCAGTACGGCTCCGCGTCCGGCGCATCCTGCCGCTTGATGCGGATGAAAACAGTTTTGGTTTCTTCTTTGGGAGCGATCATGGTGTTGCCTTTTCTTTCCGCATCATGGCGGGAACAGTCTGTTTCAGTTCACACTTCAACCATCGGCCATTGCACCTTGAACGGCACATCCATCCGGGCGCAAACCCAACCCATAAACGTACGGGCCTCAGCCTGCCCGTCGAGATAGTTCTCATCGAGATGGGCAAGCGTGTTTCCCTGTTGATCGTAAAACCACAGCCCGAACGTTTCGGTTGAATCCTCGATCCACTTCGCTTCACCGACATCGGTCATGTGCAAAGTGAAGGTGCCCGCGTGATCGGTAATCTCCAACGCGCCCGACTTGGCGGTGATCTGTCGGCCTGAAGCGCGGCGGGCGTCGCGGACGATCGAATACGCGGTCACCCAGGCTGTAATGATCACCAACGCGCTGGCGACGATACGCATCGTCGGGTTGGACCATTGAATGAAGATCCAGCCGATGAATATCGAAGCAAAAATCACCGCACCGATCGCCCGCGCGATCGCATAACTGCGCATGCGGTGCGGCGGGAGCCATTGATCCTGCTCAATGTTCCGTGTCGTGTCGGCGGGTTGGAGCGTGGTGGCGGTCATGGTTGGCGGGTAATGCAGCGTGCCTGTTCTACTTCGCGGCGGCTTTTTCTTTTTTGTCGTCCTTCTTTTTGCCGTACGACCGTTCGACCGGTTCTTCCAGTGCGATCGGCACTTCCTCCCAGACCAGGGTATGCGAACCGTTGGCCGCGTCGTATTGCGTGACGCCGGTCTTGAGGAATTCCTTGTCGAGGCGGTCGGGGTAGTCGGTGTTCCAGTGGCAACCGCGCGTTTCCTTGCGTTCGATGCCGGCGATCAACATTGCCTCGGCATACACGAGCATATCCCACAGCGCGCGGGTGAAACTCAGGTTCTGATTGGTCCACATGCCGGTGTCGCTCAGTTGCACACCTTCGAATTCCTTCATCAACTCGCGGACGACATCGAGCGCGCGTTTCATGCCGCCTTCGGTGCGCACGACCGTGCACTCTTCGGTCATGATTTCCCCGAGCCGACGGTGAATGTCGTACGGGTTGCCATCGCCCTTGTTGTCGATCAGTTGCTGCGCTTTGTCTTTTTCCTGTTTGACGTACTTGTCGAACAGCGTCTGCGGCAGGTCGGCGGCTTTGTTCTCCACGTGCCTGGTAACGTAGTTCGCCACACCCAGGCCGCAGAATAAGCCGTCGAAAATACAACTGAGCAGCGCATTGGCGCCGAGACGTGTGGCGCCGTGATACTGGTAGTTCACTTCGCCGAACGCGTAGAGACCTTTGATGTTGGTCATCATGTTCCAAGGCGAGCCGTTGACCATGCCGGGGTGCGCGGGACGCGTGGGATCGTCCTTGGACTTGCCTTTGTTGTCAGGTACGAAGTCGACAAGGAACTTTGGCCGCTTCAGTTCCGTTTCGTAAACGGTGTAAAGCCCGCCCATCGAATAGTGCACCGCCGGGAAGATTTTCATCGGCACCTGTCGCGGATCGTCGCCGGTGAACTTTTGGTAGATCTCGAGGATCGCGTGCAGTTTGTCTTTGGTGTCGTCGGGCAGGTGGGTGATGTCGAGGTACGCCATCGGCCCGCCGCCGATGCCGAAGCCCTGTTGCACAGCAAAGAAAATGCCGCGGGTGGCGACGTCGCGGGAGACGAGGTTGCCATGGCGCGGCGTGGGGCCGTAGTTGGGATACAACTCTTCGAGCACGTAGTAGCGTTCGTCTTCGGGAATGTCGTGTGGGTGCCGGCCGGCGTCGGGGTGCGGCGTCCACTTGCCGTCCGCGCCTTTGATGCCCGGCAACCAGACCCGCCCACCTTCGCCGCGTGCGGATTCACTCATCAGCCGGCACTTATCTTCGCCGGGGATCGCGGTCGGGTGCACCTGAATCATTTCCGGGTTCCCCAACCACGCGCCGGCCTGGTAACAGCGTGACGCCGCACTGCCCGTGCAAATCACGCTCATGGTGGTTTTGCCGAAAACCACACCGTTGCCGCCAGTCGCCATGATGACCGCGTCCGCGCGGAACGCCTTGATTTCCATCGTCCGCATGTCCTGCGCGATGACACCCTTGCATTCGCCGTCGTCATCCAGCACCGGCCAAAGAAATTCCCAGAACTCGTACTTGTTGACCTTCCCTTCGGCTTCGTAACGACGCGTCTGTTCATCCAGCGCGTAGAGCAATTGCTGACCGGTTGATGCGCCGGAAAAGTGAGTGCGACGGAAAACACTGCCACCGAAGTAACGGCGATCGAGGAAACCCTCCGGCGTGCGGTTGAACGGCACGCCCATCCGGTCCATCAAATCAATGATGCGCGGCGCCCAGTACGCCATTTCGTAAACCGGCGGCTGATGGTTGAGAAAGTCTCCGCCGTAGAGCGTTTCCTTGAAGTGGTTGTATTCGGAGAAGCCTTCCTGCTTGACCGGTTCAGTCGCGGCGTTGATGCCGCCTTGCGCGCACACACTGTGCGAGCGTTTGACCGGCACCATGGAAAAGAGATCGACGGCGACGCCGGCTTCAGCGATGCGCACGGTGGCGGCCAAGCCCGCAAGCCCGCCGCCGACGACAATGACACGTGGTTGTTCAGCCATGTTGAATCTGTTTCGTTTCACGGGGAGCGACTTGCGTCACATCCTCAGGTGTTCGATTTTGTTATTCCCCACTCTCAACGCCGTAACGCTCATCGAAATCATCGATCAGCGTGCGCAATACTTTCTTTTGATCGTCGGTGGTATCGTTGGCCAGGTCATATTTCAGTGCGCCGATCATGGCGCCGAGCATGAACACCGTAAGCGCTGTCGCGAGTCCGGCACACAGAAAGCCCCATCGCTTCTGCGCCGCCACGCTGATCGTCGCGCCCCAGGTGATCGCCGCCGTCCAAAGCCCGTTGCACCAGTGGAAAATCACACTCGACACGCCGATGAGATAGAACACCACGACGATCCAGCAATACTGCAACGCATGCGCGGTCAACGGCGTGGTCAACGGCACCTCGGCGAGCGATTTGTCCAAACCCGGCACGTCTTCACCCCGCCAATAGAACGGCGTGTCCCACATGCCCATCAGGTTCCATCGCCAGCGAAGCGTGGCGATGTGTACGAAGATGAAAATCAACGCGATCCACGCCGTCACCCGTTGGAGCGTGTAACGGATGTTGTCCTGATTCGGATAGTGCTTCACGTTCGGCACCGCGCCGACCATATAAAGCACGCCGAGTACCGCGTGAAAACCGATCGATAACCACAATCCGATTTCCACGTAGAGCAGCGCGGGAATCGAGTGAATGAAATCGACCTCGTGCTGAAAGTGATCGTGTTCACCCGACGAAGTCAGCAGTTGAAAGTTCGTGAACAAGTGCATGATCACGAACAGGCCGACCGGAACAATGCCGGAAAGCGAATGGAGCCGACGCAACAGGAAATGCATCGGCACGGGAGGCTTGGTGGACGCGTTGTCAGACACGTGGAGATCCTGGGTTATTTGTGATTGGCGATTCGTAATGGATTATTTTCAGCATGCCGCTTGCAGCCTAGCACGACTTCACACAGGGGAGCGATCACCCGCCCTGCGCTTGCTGCTGCAATGCTGCGGTACTGATCTGAATATACGCCTGTCGCAGTTCGTACAACGTCGAAGTCAACGCCTTGGCTTCGTCTTCGGTCAGGTTGCCTTCGGTTTTTTCCTGGATGACAGCGAGCAGATCGATGTAATGCCGCGCCAAGTCAAGATGTTGAATCCGTCGGCCGGAGCTCGGCTCCGGGATCGCACCCAAAAAGGTGAACGCGCGGGACACATGCTCCGACACCAGCGTCTCAAACGACGCGGGCGGAATCTGCTGCGGACCCCCGGCGCCGCGACCCGCGGCACCCGCGCCCGCAACGCCTGCCGGACCTGTCCCCGCCGCCCCGCCCGGCTTGCTTTCCGACTGCTTAACCTGCTCCTCCAGCTTGGCTTTTTCCGCCTTGGCCTGGGCCTTCCAGTCGTCATCGATCTGAATTTTCGGTGCACCCTGCTCGTCCGACATGCCGGTCCCGCCTTTCCAATTGCGTGTAATTCGTGGGGAAAAGGGAGTATATCGATCGCAAGCGGATTTGGCGATTGGGTGATTGGAGGATTGTGAGTTGGAGGCGCACCGCGCGCCGCGTTCACAAATCCAATCACCCAACCGCCAAATCAAAAACTCCCCACTTCCGACTCCCCACTTCCGACTTCCGACCTCACACTTCCCGCTTCTCACTCCCCCTCCTATAATCCCGCCCCTTTTTCACCAAGCTTTAACCACGGAGCCCACCATGGCTGACGCCGCCCGCGAAACCGGCACTGCGCTGGACATCAAGTACAACGACCAGGGCCTCGTCCCCGCGATCGTCCAGGACATCGACACCGGGGAAATCCTGATGATGGGTTGGATGAACGCCGCCGCGCTGACGCAGACGCTCGAAACGCGCAAGGCCACGTTCTATTCACGCAGCCGGGACACAATGTGGATCAAGGGCGAAAGTTCCGGCCACATTCAGGAAGTCATCGAAGCAAGAGTCGATTGCGATCAGGACACTGTGCTATTGCGATGCAAAAGCCACGGGCCTTGCTGCCACGTGGGGTACAAGAGTTGTTTTTATCGGGCAGCCGACGAAGCAGGCGAACTGTCGTTCGTCGAGGAAAAGGTGTACAACCCGGAGGATGTCTATAAATGACGAATGTCGAAATCAAAATGACCAACACCGATTAGCGGGCGATCGCACATCGCCGCTCGCGTCGACCTGATCACAAATTCACTCTTCGGTTCTGCTACTCGGCGATCTGCGATCGCTCGCTAAACAGTCGGTATATTCCATCGTATGAACATCGACGACACCCTCACCCCCGCCGACCTCGCGCCCGCTTGCGATCGACTGCTCGAACTCGCTTGCAAAAAGGTTCGCGCGATTGATGCGTCGTGGGATCCGAAACAGGGTACGCCGGTGTTCACCGTCGAGGGCCGATACACCACGCGCGGCTGGACCGAGTGGACCCAGGGCTTCCAATACGGCTCCGCCATCCTCGCCTTCGACGGCACCGACGATAAAGAACTGCTCGACCTCGGCAGACAACGCACCCTCGAACGCATGGCCCCGCATGTCACCCACACCGGCGTGCACGACCACGGCTTCAACAACCTGTCAACGTACGGCAACCTGCGCAGGCTGATGCGCGAGGGGCGGTACGAACAGAATGAGTGGGAACAGCACTTCTACGAAATGGCGATCAAATGCAGCGGGGCGGTGCAGGCGAGTCGGTGGAGTGTGACGGCCGACGGCGGCGGTTACGTCTATTCGTTTAATGGCCCGCACTCCTTATTCATCGACACCATGCGGACATTGCGCATCCTTGCGCTCGCTCATCAATTGGGCCATGTCGGGCAAGGCGAGAACGACAAACAAATCAATCTGCTCGAACGGGCGGTGCTTCACGCACGAACGACGGCTCGCCACAATGTGTACCTGGGTGTGCTCAACCATCCCTACGAAGTACTCGGCCGAACCGCGCACGAAGCCATTTTTAACTGCAATGATGGGCAGTTTCGCTGTCGATCCACGCAGCAAGGTTATTCACCCTTCAGCACATGGACGCGCGGGCTCGCCTGGGCCATGCTGGGTTACGTTGAGTTGGCGGAACTGTTGCCCATCGTGAAAGACACCGGCATCGATCCCACCGACGGCATCGCCGAAATGGATTACGAAGATTGTGTCGACACGATCAACAACGTCGGCCCATGGGTCTGCGACCACTACATCAACGACGTCACCGCGACCGACGGCATCCCGTACTGGGACGACGGCGCACCCGGCCTCGCGAAAATGGTCGACTGGCAGACCGAGCCGGCGAATCCTTATAACGAACACGAACCGGTTGACTCCTCCGCCGCGGCGATCGCTGCACAGGGCTTGATCCGCCTCGGCAATTATCTCGGCAAAAAGAAAGGCGAACAGTATCTGCAAGCCGGACTCACCGTCGCGAAGACATTGTTCGCTGAACCGTATCTTTCAACGGACGACAACCATCAAGGCCTGATCCTGCACAGCGTTTACCATCGCCCCAACGGTTGGGATCATGTGCCCGCCGGTCGCAAGGTGCCCTGTGATGAATCAAGCATGTGGGGCGATTACCATGCGCTCGAACTGGCCGTATTGATCAAACGCATGGCGGAAGGTGGGCCATACCTGACGTTCTTTGATCAGGATTGAAGCTCTTTAGCGGGCGATCGAAGATCGCCGTGCACTGTAGAACATCGTCGCTTTTCCCACCGCATGCGGCGGGCTATATAGAACAGGTGATTTCCAACGATGGATGAAACACCTTCAACCCGCACCGCCCTCGTCACCGGCGCCTCGCGCGGCATCGGCCGCGCCATCGCCCAGGCCCTGGCGGCCGA
>JANQKH010000293.1 GCA_028281215.1 Phycisphaeraceae bacterium
GCGAACATCAAGCGCGATCAGATCGACGAACGCCTTGATAAAGCCGTTCAGTACTTGCGTTCACAACAGAACCGCGACGGCTGGATCAGCGACGATTACTCCAACCGCAACGCGATGACGGCGCTGGCCATTCTCGCCATGGCCGCGGTCGGTCATCAACCAAGTGACCTGACGCCCGAAGGCCAGTCGATGCGCCGCGCGTTGACGTACATCCTTCGCCCGGAAAACCAGACCAACCAGGGTTACTTCGGGCAGCGCGACGGTTCACGCATGTACGGCCACGGCATCATCACCCTTATGCTCGCCGAGATGATCGGCATGGGGCCCAGCGACGACTTCGACGACATCATTCAACAACGCCTTGAAAAGGCGATCGATCTCATCCTCCGCTCACAGCGCGTGCGCAAAGGGGCGAACTATGTCGGCGGCTGGCGCTACCACCCCACCGATCCGTCATCCGATCTGTCCATCACCGTCTGGCAACTGATGGCGTTGCGTTCGGCCAAAAACGCCGGCATGAAGATTCCGTCCGGCGCGATCGAGAGTGCCGTGCTCTATCTTAAACGTTCGTATTATTCAGGTCGTCGCAACGGCCGGCTGACCAACCCGGTCAGCGGATTCAGCTACACGCCGGGCCAGGGACCGACCTACTCCACGACGTCGGCCGGCATGCTCGCGCTTCAGGTTTGCGGGGAGTACGACAGCCCTGAAGTGCACGGCGCAGCCGACTGGTTGATGCGCCACCGCGCCCGTCTGCATTGGGGCGAGCAATGGTTCTACTACGGCACGTACTACTACGCACAAGCGATGTTCCAGCGCGGCGACCGTTACGCCAAGCATGCCCGGCAGGAAGTGGAGCGCATCCTCGCGCCGCAACAACTGAAGGATGGTTCCTGGCCGCGCGGGCCCGGCGGTTCGGTGTACGCGACCACACTTTCAATGCTCAGCCTGTCGGTCAAATATCACTACCTGCCGATTTATCAGCGTTAGATCGGTGGGTAGAAACAGGCTCTCGATTGACGGGGAATGAATCATGTCAGCCCATCGCCAACGAAGGCGGCAGTTTCTCCGCTCCACGGCAGGTGCGGTATCTACACTTAGCTTGACGCGACTCGTGTCGGCCGAACGATCGAACAAAGACGTTTCCTGGTTGGCCGAGGTACAGAAGCCGCCGGCAAAGTCGAAGCATGCCCCGCTGCCTGATTTGCTGTTTGACGGCAAAGGTGGTGCTATCCAGTCGGTTGACGACTGGGAAGGCCAACGCCAGACGATCGAGAAGCATTGGCGTCGGTTCCTCAAGACCATCGATGTGCCCGACAAGGCGCCCAAGTTGAAAGTGATCATGGAAGATCATCCGACCGGCTTGGTTCGGCAACTGGTGCGTTACGAATGCGAACCGGGTATCACGGTGGGAGGTTATCTGCTTAAGCCGCAAGGGTCGATCAGGCGGGGGAGTTTGCCGGGGGTGGTTGTGCTTCATTCGACAGTGAATCACACGATCCGTCAGCCGGCCGGTGTAGAAGGCAAACCGGAAAAGGCGTTCGGCTTGAAACTCGCCCGTGCCGGCATGGTCACGTTTTGTCCCAAGTGTTTTCTCTGGGTCGGCGGCGGTCATTACAATCAGCGCGTCGAGCAATTTCACAAGCGTCATCCCGGCAGCAAAGGCATGGCGAAAATGTTGCACGACGCGCAACT
>JANQKH010000351.1 GCA_028281215.1 Phycisphaeraceae bacterium
CACGATGAAACCGCCTGGCTGGTGGAGCAGTCCAGGGCGGTTTCATCGTGGATCAGGTAATCGAGCCAGCGGTCACCTCGCGCGATGACCGGGACGCCGTTGGCCATCGCCTGAAGTGTGACGCTGCGCGAGCGTTGCAGCGCCTGCGGGTGGATGATGACATCCGCGCTCAGTTGGAGTTCACGATGGCCCAACCGATGCGGCACAAGACTGAGGTTCGTCTGCAAATCGTAATGCTGCACCGCTTTGTAGAGGTCAGGCTCTTCGTTCGATCCCACATCCAGGAAAAACTGCACCTCTTTGTGCTGCGTGCTGACGTCGCGGATCGCGCTGAACAGCGCCACGTAATCTTCATCCAGCCGGCCGGCGCCGTTGATCACCGCGCAGAGAGGTAGTTTATCGCGATCGTCCGCCGGCTCGGTGCGCGACAGGTGAATACCCGGACGAACCAGGTCGACGCGCGTTTCTTCACCGAACAGTTCGCCCACCGCGTCGGACAATGGCTGTGTCGCGCAGGCAAAAGCAACGTGATGGTCGCTGATCGCGCCGTGCAAACGCTCAGCGATGTCGAGATCGCCCGCCGCCGCAACGTTCAACAGGACCGGCAGTTCCAATTCCGCCGCGAGTCGCAGACCGGCGTCCCACAGCGCGCTGTCGAAGGCGTGGATCAGATTGGTGTCCATCTCGCGCAGGTCATCCGCCAGCGCGCCGATGCGCCGTCGCAGCAACATCTGCCACGCCGACTCCTCGTAGGTCAACCGTTTGCCGAACGCCGACGATTCTTCGGTCGGCAACGTATCCGGCACGACCTGCGCGACATGAACCTGTTCGTCGAGCAGGCCGACGGTCAGGTACTTCAAGGCCGGCAATTCCTCATCCAGCCAACGCGAGTTCGTCAGCAACGTGACGTGCATGAAGGCATGCTAGCGAGAGGCAGGGGAACGGGGAAGTTGAAAGTGCGAAGTGGGAAATGAATGAATCGCCACCACGTCCGTGAATCCCATTAAGATGCCCGCCCAAGAAACGTGCATGCATCATGACCACTTACGCCGCTGACATTGACGCTGTTCACGCCGCCGCCCGCCGCATTGCGCCGTTTGCGCATCGCACGCCGGTGATGACGTGTTCGACGTTGGACGCCCTCGCCGGCCGCAAGCTTTACTTCAAGTGCGAACACTTGCAGAAGGTTGGTGCGTTCAAGTTTCGCGGTGCGTGCAATGCGGTGATGCACCTTTCCGATGATGACGCGCAGCGCGGCGTGGTCACGCACAGTTCGGGCAATCACGCGCAGGCGTTGGCGCTGGCGGCGAAACTGCGCGGCATCGAGGCGCACATCGTTATGCCCCGCAACGCGCCGGCCGTCAAACGACACGCCGTCGAAGGCTACGGCGGCCGGGTCGTGCTCTGCGAGCCCGACACGGCATCACGTGAAGGAACAGCCGACGAAGTGCAACAGCAAACCGGCGCGACGTTGATCCACCCGTACAACCACCCGGACATCATCGCCGGCCAAGGCACCGCCGCTCTCGAACTGCTCGAAGCGCAGCCGCAACTGGACGCGATTATCACACCCGTCGGCGGGGGCGGATTGCTCAGCGGAACGTCGGTCGCCGCAAAGGCGGTCAAACCCACCGTTCGTGTATTCGCCGGCGAACCCAAGAACGCCGACGACGCCGCGCAATCGCTCGCTCAAAACCGCATCGTGCCGCAGTTGTCGCCGAACACCATCGCCGACGGCTTGCTCACCAGTCTGGGTGAGTTGACCTGGGCGATTATTCGAGATCACGTGGAACAAGTGATGACGGTCAGCGAACAGGCGATTATCGACGCGATGCGTTTAAGTTGGCAGCGCGGCAAGTTCCTGATCGAACCCAGCGCCGCCGTCGCCGTCGCCGCGGTGCTCAGCGATGCGTTCAAAGCGCTGGACGACATCGAATACGTCGGTGTGATCCTCAGCGGCGGAAACGTCAACATCGATCAGTTGCCGTGGGCGCCGTGATTGAATGGCCTCAATGGCGACTTCGTGCCAGCCAAAGTGTGGTACCCCGCGCCTCACCGTCATGGTGAAACCGTGACAGGCGGGACACCCGCCCCACCTGTCGGATTGGTTGATCCAGATATGCTCGACCATCATTTAAACACTCGGTCATTCTTATCGCCGCGTGACATGATGTAAGCGAGCAGGTCGA
>JANQKH010000358.1 GCA_028281215.1 Phycisphaeraceae bacterium
AAGCGCGGGTATAGGCCGGTCACGATCGACGCACGGGTCGTCGTGCATTTGGCGTTGTTGTAAAACTGTGTAAACCGCATGCCCTCGGCCGCGAGTTTGTCAAGGTTCGGCGTGTTCACCTCTCCGCCATAACAACCAATGTCGCTGAACCCCATATCGTCGCACATGATGAGAATGATGTTCGGTCGTGTGCCGGCGAGTTTGGCGTCGGCGACAGTTTTCGACACCAAACCAATAACACAAAGCGCGAAAATGACTGGGGTGATTCGTTTACTCATGATTGGGCCGCTTTCAATGGTGGAGCGTGGAAGACACCGCACGAACCATGATACTTTGCCGATCCCTGATGACGGAAACGGCGAAGCCAATTCGCCGGGACAAGGCGGGCGATTCGCCGTATCATGTGGAAGTTCCGGGGATCGGCCCCGTTTGGTCAAACCAACGGTTCTCATTGGAGGCAAAAATGAATCCGGTCATCATTGTCATTCTCGTCATCGTCGGCCTGATAGTCCTGTTTGTTCTCGCCCTGATGGGGCGGTTCTTCAACCTCTGGCTGCAAGCCCGCCTCTCCGGCGCGCCGGTCAGTTTCTTCGACCTGATCGGTATGCTCTTTCGAAAGGTCGACCCGCGGTCGATCGTGATGGCGCGTATTCAATCGGTCAAAGCCGGGCTTGAAGTGTCGACCGATCAACTCGAAGCACACTACCTCGCCGGCGGGCGAATTCGCACGGTGGTCAACGCACTGATCGCCGCCGACCGGGCCAATATGTCGTTGCCGTGGGACCGGGCGTGCGCGATTGACCTGGCCGGCCGTGATATTCTCGACGCCGTCCAGACTTCGGTGAACCCCAAAGTCATCGACTGCCCGAACCCGAACTTCGGCCGCCCGACGATCGACGCCGTGGCACAGGACGGTATCCAACTCAAAGCCCGTGCTCGCGTAACCGTGCGTGCCAACCTCGCCCGCCTCGTCGGTGGCGCCACCGAAGAAACCATCATTGCCCGTGTCGGCGAAGGCATCGTCACAACCATTGGCTCGGCGTCCACGCACAAAGCCGTGTTGGAGAACCCAGACCGCATCTCCAAGATGGTGTTGGAAAAAGGCCTCGACGCCGGCACAGCGTTCGAGATTCTTTCAATCGACATCGCCGACATCGACGTGGGTGAGAACATCGGCGCGAAACTGCAAGCCGACCAAGCCGAGGCCGACAAACGCCGCTTTCAGGCCGAGGCCGAGAAGCGCCGCGCGATGGCTGTCGCCCAGGAACAGGAAAACATCGCCGAGGCTCAGAAGAACCGCGCGCTGGTTGTCCTGGCCGAAGCCGAAGTGCCCAAGGCCATGGCCGACGCCTTCCGCAACGGCAACCTCGGCATCATGGACTATTACCGCATGCAGAACATCCAATCCGACACCTCGATGCGCAGCAGCATCGCAGGCGACGACGGCGGCGCCGGTGGTAAGACGTCTTGAGATTCGTAAAGCACGTTGGTGAACAGGATCCGTTCCTCGCATGCTTGAAGGACTCGACGACATCCCATGGGGCCAGTTGACCCATGCCTATGGGGCGGCGGACGACGTGCCTTCGCAATTGCGCAAACTTGCTTCGCCTGACGCGTCGATGTGCGAAGAGGCGATGTACGAACTCTACGGCAACCTATGGCATCAAGGGACGGTGTACCAGGCCACGGCTCATGCGGTACCGTTTCTGATCGAACTGCTTCAATCGTCGCATGTGGTCTGTAAGCCTGCCATCCTGGATTATCTTCAATCCCTGGCGACCGGAGGTTCATATCTCGACACTCATTTCGATATGTATGGGCCTGCCGAGCAAAGTGATCCGGACTTCAAGCAGAAGATGAAGGAAGAGTTGGAACACGTGCGCAATGCGCGTGAAGCGGTTGTGGCAGGCTCCGATTTGTATCTGCAATTGTTAGACGACAACGACGTGCAGGTGCGGCGATCGGCCACGGTGGTGCTCAGTCGTTGTGGCAATCACCCTGGTGTGGTTGACCAGTTGTGCACCAAACTGAACACCGAAACCGATGAACTGACGCGAGCAAGCGCCGCATGGACTGTCTGCATGTTCGCCCATGGCCAGGACAACGAACTGCTTGAGTTGCTTCGGAATGTATTCAACAACAAAAAGGAAGCGGATGTTGTTCGAGCGACAGCATCCTTCGCATTGCTCCGCGCAGATGCCTATGTCGATGACATGCTCGCTGAACTTGCCTCCATGTTGCCCGCCATTGATGAGCGGCTGCACGGACTGTCCATGATGTACATTTCCGGGCAAGGTGACGAATTCATGGCGCAGGCTGCCTCGTGGATGCAGGGGCAACCGCTGAAACAGGTGAAATGGTTTACGCTTCTATTGGCGCATGAAGTGGCATCGGTCCGGGAGTCTGCGACTTGGCATGCCGAGGAGGTCTGCCGTGCCTCCCGTTCCGCCACACGGGCATTGTTGCCCGTGATCGCGCGATGTCTGGCTGATCCTGAGAAGAAAGTTCGGAACCGGACGGCCGACCTGTTGGGCACGCTGGGGCAGGACGCGCCGGCTGCCGCGGCCGAAATTCTGTCGGACAAGGATCGAACGGTACGCGTCATTGAGGCAGACGTTCGAAAACACCGCCAAGAAATGGAAGAGCATCTTCAACGGGCAGCCAAGATGGTGAAGCGGTCGCGGAAATCAACAACCGATTTGCTTGCGGGCATAGTCGCCATTGAAAACTCAAAGATGTGGTCGGATTTCAGTGACATTTCGAAATCAGTGGCGGTTTTGTCCGCACGGAAGGACGACGCCGATCTGACAGTCCCTGTTCTGTCTAAACTCATAGATCATGATGACCAATGGGTTCGTATTCATGTCATCCGCGCTCTGTGGGTCCTCAAGGGCGATCCGAATCTCATACTTCCTGCCTTGGAGCGCGAGTTGATCTGTCGTCCCACCGGCTTTCTCGCGCTGGACCTTCTGGAGCAGATGGGCGTCACCGCCGCGCCGCTGGCGCAAAAGCTGAGGCAGATGATCAATCAGAATGAACGGTTGCCTGAAATCGGAACGATCGACAGTTGGGTCGCCGAAGACGAATTTTTCGTTGAAGCGGCAGAACGGGCATTGGCACAAATGGACGATGGGTGATTCGCCGCCTCGGGCGTGATTGCTGTTGGGGCCAACTTCATGACGCTCGGCCACGCGCGATGAGATCAATTCATGGACGCGCCGGAACAATCGTTTGACTCTGCTAGCATCAACGTCGCGCTAGTTCGGCGATTGATCGATGCGCAATGCCCGCAATGGCGACACCTGCCGCTACGACCGTCGGAAAACAGTGGCTGGGACAATCGGACTTTTCGTTTGGGTGAGTCCTTGTCAGTGCGCCTGCCCAGTGCCGAGCGGTATGCGCCGCAGGTTAAAAAGGAACAGCAGTGGCTGCCGTGGCTTGCCGATCGACTGCCGCTGTCGATTCCGCAACTGGCAGCGCAGGGGAGCCCGGCTTTCGATTACCCATGGAGTTGGTCGGTCTACCATTGGCTGCCCGGCAACATCGCCACGCCGGACAACATCCGTGACACAACGCGCTTTGCCGAACAACTTGGCGGGTTTCTTCGCGCCCTGCATCGGGTGGAAACTGAGGGTGCGCCGGTGCCGGGCGAGCACAACTTTTTCCGCGGCGGTCATTTGTCGGTTTACGATGACGAAACACAAACGGCGCTGACACAACTGCATGGCGTCATCGACACGCGCACTGCTGATGCGCTGTGGAAGCGAGCGATCGCCACACAGTGGCAGGCCGCGCCGGTCTGGGTTCACGGCGATGTGGCGCCGGGCAATCTGCTGGTACAGAACGAAACATTGAGCGCGGTGATCGATTTTGGATGCTGCGGTGCAGGCGATCCCGCATGCGATCTGGCACCCACGTGGACAATGTTCAGGGGAAAAAGTCGGCGCGCATTTATCGGGGCGACCGGGCTTGCTGGTGATGTTTGGATTCGAGCGGCAGGTTGGGTCTTGTGGAAAGCGCTGATCACGCTTGAATCTGCAAATGAGCGGACGGCGCAACTCCAGCAACTGATCGACGATCTGTTGAGCACCAACTTTCACGCAATATAGGCCGCGAAGAATCCATTGAAAAGCGGAAGTTCCATTTCTCTTTCAATTCGTAACTATTTAATTAATAATATTTTAACTTGTCTTACATGAGAATTGCTAATTTGTGATGAAAGATAATGGTAGATATTGACAGTTTATGGAATCTTAAGTAGACTTGGTATATCGGTTTCGCCGTCGGCTCGTTCGATGCGTCTCGAACGGCTCAATGTCGCCCCGATTTGCCCGAAAGGTTCCCATGGTCAGTCCATCGCTGGATCGCAGACAGGTCGAACAACTGGTCCGGCAGGTGTTGCGCGATCGGTGGACCGAGAATGGCGGCATTGGGCATACGGCTAAACCGTCATCGCACAACGGTGGGCCTAACCCGTTGCTGGTCAACGTCTCGGCTCGGCATGTGCATGTGAATCAGCAAGCGCTCGATGTTTTGTTCGGGCCGGGCTCCTCACTTTCAAAACTGAAGGATCTGTATCAACCGGGTGAGTTCGCCAGCGAGCAGACGGTGAACATCATTGGGCCGCGCAATCGCATGATTCCAAACGTGCGCATCCTTGGGCCGATCCGTGATTACACGCAGGTTGAGCTTTCGTACACCGACGGCATCTTCATGGGCATTGACCTGCCGTTGCGTGTCAGTGGCAATCACGAAGGCACGCCCGGTTGCGTGCTGGTTGGTCCGCACGGCGCGTACAACATGACCGAAGGCGTGATCCGGGCTGAGCGTCATGTGCACATGGGGCCGGCCGACCTCGCGCACTTTGGTGTCAAGGACGGCGACTACATGCAACTGAAAATCGGCGGGCCTTGCGGCGTGACATTCGACCGCCTGCTCGTTCGTGAACATCCGAAAGTCCGACTTGAGGTGCACATCGACACTGACGAAGGCAACGCGTGTCATCTGCCCTCGGCGACCCATATGGAATTGATCAAGTAAGCACTCAATGCATTCAGCCGCGATCGGCTGATTAAGGAGCAATGCAATGGCACAGCAAGCACTCGGCATGGTTGAAACCAAAGGCATCGTGTCGCTGATCGAAGCGACAGACGCGATGTGTAAAGCCGCCAATGTTTCCATGATTGGATGGGACAAAGTCGGCGCGGGCATGGTCACCGGCTTTGTCAGCGGCGATGTCGCGGCGGTCAAGGCGGCGGTTGACGCCGGCGCGGCCGCGGCGGGACGCATCGGCGAAGTCGTCGGCGTCCACATCATCCCCCGGCCACACGACGAACTCGGCGCATTGCTGCCGAAGCCGAAGAAAACCGCGGCGTCGAAGTAAAACGCCAGCCTGACGCTACCGATCGATCGCGTTCTCCAGCCAGCCTCGACGCTCAGTACCTGGATCGCCCTTGATCGGCACGACGATGATGCGAAAGTCGCTGGACGTCAGGTGAATCACACGCTTGGTGCCCCGCAATCCGTCGTGCTCGGTTTCATCGGATTCGACCATGCCGTCCGGCAGCGCGGAAAGATCGACCTTGGGCTTGATGGATTCGCGATTCGGATAGCTGGTTACCGGCGGGGCAACGATTTGAATCGAGTGACCGCAGCCGGCAATCAGCAGCAGAAACGTAAGCAGCAGCAATTTCATAACAGACCTCACACGATGAAGCAGCCGGCCTGCCAAAAGGTTCACCTTCATCAGAATTGGAGCTACACAATGAGCGCTTTAGGAATGATTGAAACACGCGGGCACGTCGGACTCGTGGAAGCGACCGACGCGATGCTCAAGGCCGCGGATGTCACGCTGGTCAAATCACTGGCGATCGGTGGCGGTTTTGTCACCACCGTCGTCGAAGGCGATGTCGGTTCGGTCAAGGCCGCCGTTGACGCCGGCGCGGATGCTGCCGGTCGCGTCGGCGAACTTGTTGCCGCGCACGTGATCGCTCGGCCGC
>JANQKH010000365.1 GCA_028281215.1 Phycisphaeraceae bacterium
AGTTGCGACAGACACTGCGATCCTACGTCACCGCCCACGTCGAAGCACGACGCAACGTTCGCAAGCTCGAACTCAAACGCCTCGAAGACCGCGTGAAGAAACTGAGAAAACAAATCGAAGACAACGAAGCGAAACTTGAAAAGTCGGTCGACGTGAAGATGAAAGACCTGCTCAAACCCCGAACCGCCCCGAAGAAGACCAAATCCATCAAATCTGACAGCAACTAGGCGCGGATCAGGAAAACAAACACCTTTCTAGACTGCGGCCACCGTAACGTCCTACACCCTCGGGGACGGACGATGCCCGCTCCACGGCTGTGCGTCTCAAGCCGATCCGTTGTACGTTTTTTCCCCACGAAGATGAGCATTTTCACCGGTGATTTGGTGTTTTTGCCCAGCAAGCCGGCGATTTCAGGGCGACAGGGCACTTATTCAGGGTGGTATTGGTTTTGCTGTATTCCCCCCGGGTGCAATATGAACCACAAAATCAAACAAGTCGAACAACCTGACTATGACGCTCTGATTGCAGAACTTCGGGACCAGCAGTTGAAGTTGGCGGTCGCCGGCCGATACGACGATTCGTTCAAGGTCGCCGAGCAGATCACCCGTGTGAGGCGGGCGCGCCGCCGGGCGTTACGGCGACCAGCGAGAAAGATTTGCAGCGTGTGAATGGTTGGGACACGCGCCATTTCGCAAAGCGGCGGATTTGTTCGTTTTTCACCGGTAACCGCGAACTCCACGTCCTAATTCAGCCTATTACAATTCAGACGCCGATCCTTTTATCGGGCACGTATAATGTGGACTGATCAGGTTCCGCGACGCCTGCACGCTTTGTCAGGCCGCAGCGTCTGCCCGCCATACCAGGAAGCCTTAGATATGCGAATCGCCACACACACCGGATGGATATCTCACTCGTCGGCCGTCTCAATCCTGCTTGCCTTGATGGTCGTGCTGTGCGCCGCGTTGCCGGTTCATGCTGCTGACGATGAAGATCCAAACAAGCTGTTTGAGTCGGTGTACGGCGACGCCTACAAGGCAGCGCTGGCGACGACCGACAAGACCGACGACATCGATCTGGCCAACCAACTCCGTGATGCGGTCACGAAGTTCGAGTTGCCCACATCGCTGATCGTGGTCATCGGTGATCGCGTCTGCACACTGGCCGAGCGCGCCCCCGAAGCGCACTTGGCGGCGGTGGCCACCATCGACAAGGTGATCGAGAAAGACCCGACCAAAAAAGCCTTCGCCAACAAGCGGTTGATGGCAGTGCTGACCAAAGCCTACGCGCTCGGCCGCGCCGGTGACACCAAGTTGCGCGACTCCGCCGGACGCATCCTGCTCGATCGCCTGCTCGCCGACATCGACGAGCGCACCGCGCAAAAAAAGCCGGTCCCGCCCGACATGCTTGACGAAGCAATCCGCGTCGCGCGGGTCATCGATCCCAAACAGGTCACCGATCTCGAAGCGCGCCGCGATCAGGCCAAAGCATCATCGCAAATGGCGCAACTGATTGATGGTCTGGAAAAGAAACTTGAGGCGAATCCCAACGATGTCGAAACGCGAAAGAAACTGATCGACATCCACCTCGTGCAGCGCGATGCGCCGGACGCGGCGATCTGGTTCAACGGTCCCGGCCTTGACGACACCACCCGAGCGATGTTGCCACTCGCCGCCAAAGACGGCGTCGGCGCGACGCCGAAACAACTGACTGATCTGGCGACCTGGTACATGCAGACCGGCGACGACGCGGACAAGTCCTACAAGGCCGCGATGTACCTGCGCTCAAAAAAATACTTCGACCGTTTCCTCGCCGAATACGACAAGAACGACCTGCTCAAAGCCAAGGCTACCCTGTCCGTCGCGAAGATCGACGGCCTGCTCAAGGAATACCAGACCCAAGCCGCCGACAACACCAACAGCAACACGACCAACAATTCCAACACGACCGATCCGGCTCCGAGTAACACCGGTGTCGGCAAACTTACCGTTGAGATCAAGGGTGACACGATCACCGAACCGGAGCGCGTGGAAAGATTGTTCTCGCAATACGCACGGTTGCTCGGGCGCGAGTACGTCAAAGCCGGCGACGACTACATGCCCATCAACCACATCAACTTCAATCGGTTATACCCCAGCAGCAAGCAGGAAACCGTCGCCGCAGTCACCAAGCGTTTGACCAAAGTTGAATTGGTGCGCGACGGCATCATCACCCGCCGCGTCACGGTCAAGCCCGTCCCCGCCGAAGCCCAGGCCGTCGCGATGGCGTTGCCCAACATCACGCCGGGCAACTACGGTTACGTGCACTCCGCGGAGGTGACCAAAGTGCTCGGCCCCGAGGACATGCTCGTTAAGGAAATGTGGCTGGTCGACTACGACACCATTCGCGGCACCGATTACAAACACCGCGTCCAGCGCGACAAGCTCTACCGCCAGCAGCGCGGGTTCGACAACAAAGTCTTCCGCATCGTCGGCCATGACACCAAAAACGTCACCGTCGGCCAGCGCATCGGCATGACCGGCTCGCGCGGCAAGCCCCTCCAACTGGCAATCATCAAGACCGAAGACAACCCCGGTGGGGATTTCTTCAACCGCACGCGCACCGTTGCCGTCCTCGCGGACCGCATTCAGGTGAACCGTGTCGGCGAAGAAGAGTTCGCCAAACTGCTCGACAAGCGAAGCCTGACCAAAACCGATCTGGTCAACATTGTCATGGAAGCCAGGCGGGAATCGTTCCGCGAATACGTCAACAAATCCATCCAGCGCGTCGAAGCCAAAGGCGCCCGCGTCAATTGATTTCGTACACCACCGCGCACCTGTGCATACCTTTCATTCGGAGTAAGCCAGCCCATTCCCGCCGATGCGGCCTACGATCATCCTGCATGTAATGAATGCGGGATCGAATCGACCCGATAAAGATCATGATGACCGAACCGATGCTCTACGAAACCCACATGCACACACCGTTGTGCAGGCACGCCCGGGGCGAACCGGAAGATTACGCGGAGGCGGCGGAACAGCGCGGCTTCGCCGGCATTACCGTCACCTGTCACAACCCGATGCCCAACGGCTTCAGCGCCGGCGTGCGCATGGCGATGGACGAGTTCCCGCTCTACCTCGACATGGTCAGCCGCGCCCGCGAAACTTTCCAGGGCCGCGTCGATGTCCGTCTCGGCATCGAGGCCGACTACTTCCCCGGCTACGAATCCTTCCTCGAACAACAGATCGCCGCCACCGACTTCAGCTACGTCATCGGCTCGGTTCACCCCCAAACCGGTGAATACCGCGACACCTATCTCGGTGACGATTACGACGCGTACTACCGCACGTACTACAACCACCTCGCCGACGCCGCCGAGACCGGCCTCTTCGATTGCATCTCGCATCCGGACATCATCAAGAATGTGATTCCGTCGGCATGGAATGTCGAACGGTTGATGCCGGACATTTTGCGCACGCTCGACCGCATCGCCGCCACCGGCACGTCCATGGAATTGAACACCTCCGGCCTGCTGAAGAACATCCGGGAAATGAACCCCGGCCCGGAAATCCTCGAACAGATGCACGAGCGAAGTATCCCCGTCGTCATTGGCGCCGACGCCCACGACCCCACCCGCGTCGGCGACCAGTTCGACCTCGCCATGGACAACCTTGAAGCCGCAGGCTACACCCACTTCGGTTTCTTCCTCGATCGCGTGCGACAGGAAGTGTCAATCGAAGAAGCACGGGCAAGTCTGGTGATGGCGTGACCCGTAGGGCGGGCACCGCCCACTGATCGGGAAGCGCGCAGGTTTGGATGAGTTCAATTCGATTGCACCAAAGCATTCCGTCAAGGTATAATCGAATGTTCAGTCACGCCATGTGTGATTGAATGGCAGATCAATTTTCAGATTCAATTCACCAATTTCAACGAGGGCGATCCGTGTTGAATTCAATCAAATGGTTTTGTTGTTGTATTATTCTGTTGACTGTGGCGGCATGCGGTGGTGACGGGGACAACGACTATGTTCCCCAGAATCCCCCGACCCCACAGCCGGGCAAAGATGGAACCAGCAAGAAAAAGGCGCCCGCTGAGGTTGAGCCCGTGTCCCGCGATGACCTCGAAAAAGCGGTCGCTGCGGTTGAAACGGAACTGG
Source organism: Phycisphaeraceae bacterium (assembly GCA_028281215.1). GTDB lineage: Bacteria > Planctomycetota > Phycisphaerae > Phycisphaerales > Phycisphaeraceae > JANQKH01. The sequence goes on from JANQKH010000365.1 coordinate 4,133, forward strand.
TGGCCACCGATCTGAAGGTGAATGTGGCCGTGGGCGAGGATATTCTGGAACTCGACGCGACAATGAGGTTGCCAAAAGGCGCCGCCGCCAAAACCGACCTCGCTGGCGCACTGAGCATCAAACACGGCGAAAAATTTTTCCTGGACATCCGCCAGCAATCGGGAAGTTTTGATTACCAGATCGAAGGTTTTAACAAGAATGGATACAAGACCGTTTTCAACGAAGATAACCTCGCCTTGCTTCGCAACAAGAACAGTTTTCGTTTCATCATGACTCACAAGTTGGGTGAAGGCAGCGTGTTGATCAACTCTGCGTTGTACGGCAATGACCTCGATATTCCGAAAATTTCTTTGAGTGAATGTGCGCTGATGCTCAAGTGCGCCCGGACCCTGTCAGTCAACAAGTAAACCGACTGCCACCCGGTCATCGATCCGTTCATCAAGGTAAGCCCACATTGAGTGCCGCTAAGCGCGCAGGTCAGGTCATCGACCTGCTTGCTACACACTCTTGCGTCCCCCGAAAACCCATTCAAAGACGCGGCCGCGTATCGAATGTTGCAACAGTGGATGATCCGCAAACAACTGATCCCGCGTGGCGTATAAACCGGCGTCGTCGAGAACAAATCTAGACAGGTCACAATTTCCATTCGCACACGACTTGGTTGAACCTTCGAAGTCGACGGCCGTATGGCGCACCGCTTCGAAGAGCGATTCGCCATCGTTCGTGAATCCATTTGGACTTTGCGCCGCCAGGTGTTCGGGATCGTGGAAGATTCGCTCAACACTGATCCACCTCTGCGACAGGTAAAACTGCGGCCAGGCCAACAACACGCGACCCGGCAGGAAATGTTTAAGGAGCCGGAAACGCGGCGCCCAGAACTGTCCGCTGATCCACAGCCCGCGCACACGTGTAGGAATGCCATTCGCGCGAGCCATCGCTTCCAAACAGGCATAGCGTTGGCTGCATGAGCCCTTGCCTCGCGCGAAAGTCACGGATGCAGGTTGCCATTCATCAACCGTGTAAACCGGCGAAACGTACTCGCAAATCAATTGGTGGGCTCTGCGAACATATTCCACCCCGCCACCGATTCGGCCGGCGAGTGTTCTCGCTTCGTCGGCAATGGGCTGGTTCTCGAAGTCGAGGATCTTGGTGGCCGATTGATGTTCGTCGCATACTTGATCAGGTTCAATCTTGTTCTGCATGGTGCGCCCTGCGACCGTCGATTGATTTGCCACCCTATCAAAAAACCGCGAGGCCATCGCCTCACGGTTTCTTATGAATGATCTGTGCTCATGCTTATTTATGTACCGAATGACAAGCCTTGCAATCGCTCGCCTTCTTCAGTGCGACGAAGCCTTTTTGATCGCCTTTATCGACCAGTTTGATCGCGGCGACCAAAGCGCCGGTCTTCGCTTTCCAACTATTGGCCGGGCCTTTTTTCGGTTTCATTTTCGCCAGGGCTTCGTAGTAGCCGAGCAGCGCTTTGATTTCGTCTTTGCTTGCTTTTTTGGTCAGTGTTTTCGCAAGGAGTGAGCCGTCGCCTTTGTGGCCTTTTTCCATGATGACTTTGAAGGTGACTTCGGCGGTCTTGGGCGGTTCGACGACTTTCGGTTTCTCCCAGCCGGTGTTCACGTAGAGACCGGGGATCGCTTTGGCCAAGCCTTGTCCGCCGGCCTTGGTCGCTTTGGATTGCCAGAGGTAAAGCTTCTTGAGTTTCTTCAAACCTTTGAGGTGGTTGAGACCCTGGTCGGTGACCTTGGTGCCGTACAGGTTGAGGTACTCAAGGTTTTCCAGACCCTTCAAATGCGCGAGGCCGGCGTCGCCGATGTTCGTACGTTCGAGGTGCAGGTGCGTGATCGTCTTGAGCCCGGCGATGTGCGCCAGGCCCGCGTCGGTCACGTCCGTGCCGGCGAGGTTGAGTTTGGTCACATTCGGCACGGCTTTCAGATGCGCGATGGTGCCATCGGTGTTCTTTTTGTCCGACAGGTGGAACGCGACGTCGAGCGCCGTGGTGTTGCTGGCGACGCGGAGCACCATGCCGCCGCCTTCTTTGACTTTGTCGACCGCAGCCTGTTGGGCGTCGGTGAGTTTTAGGTCCACTTTCTCAACGCTTTCCGCCGCCACGACAACACCGACACCCACCATCAGAAGGACGATCAACCCAAGCAGAGATTTCATTCCATTGCTCCTTTGCATGCATGCGAGAGTGAAACGACAGACCGGCGGGCGATTGTATCAGATCACCCCGCCAAGCTTACAAGAGAGTCGCCAATCAGCCGATAACAGGGAAAATGCCGGTTTCTTTTGACCCGCCCGCCCGCGACAGCGATACTGGAACCACCACCATCAATCGTGTTCTATGCATTTCGATGAAACCCATTACGATCCCGGCGCCTTGATGCGCATGCTGGAAGTGGCGCAGCAGTTGTCACGTCCGTTCGAGTTGCGGGCGTTGCTGGAGCAGATCATCGACGCCGGCCGGGACGTGCTCCAGGCTGACCGCGGCAGCGTGTTTCTTTACGACGCCGAATTGAAAGAGCTTTACACCGTCGTCGCACACGGCGTCAAAGGCATTCGATTCAGCATCGAAAAAGGCATCGCCGGCGAATGCGCACGGACCGGGCAGATCATCAATGTGCCCGACTGCTACGCCGACCCGCGGTTCAACCAGGATGTGGACCGCGAAACCGGTTACCGCACGAACTGCCTGATCACCGTGCCGTTGATCGATCTTGATGACCAGATGGTCGGCGTCATGCAGTTGCTCAATGCCGAGCGAGGCCGATTCGACGCGGAAGATGAAAAGCTGGCCGTACTGCTGGCCAGCCAGGCGGCGTCAGCGATTCAGCGTGTCATGTTGCTGGGTGATCGCGATGAACGGTTGAAGTTGGAGCGTGAACTCGACCTCGCCCGGCGGATTCAAATGGGCGTCCTGCCGCGCGAACTGCCCCGCTGCCCCGGGTATGAACTGGCGATCTACAGTGAACCAGCGGAACAGACCGGCGGTGATATCCTCGACATCGTTGAGATGCCCGAGACCGCTTCCATCGCCGGATCCAGTGCCGGATTCGCCAACAACTCCATCGTCGGCAACGAACCCGGTGACAACGGGCAAGGTAGTGCGCCGCTGTTCCTGCTGCTCGCGGACGCGACCGGTCACGGGGTCGGCCCGGCAATCAGCGTCACCCAAGTCCGCGCGATGCTGCGCGTCGGCCTGCGTCTTTCGGCCGGGCTTGATGACCTGTTCACGCACATCAACAGCCAGTTGACCGACGACCTGGCGTCCGACCGTTTCGTCACTGCGTTCATGGGTATTCTCAATCCCAAGCGCCACGCGATTTACTACCACGCTGCGGGACAGGCCCCACTGTTGCACTTTCACGCGGCCGACCAATCATGCGAGGTGTTGCAAGCGTCGACCATCCCGCTGGGCATCATGGACGATCCGCCGCTCGATCCGGTTGAACCGATTCAAATCGAGCCGGGCGACGTATTCGCACTGCTGACAGACGGGTTTTACGAATACCAAAACCCGGCCGGCGAAGAGATGGGCGACCAACACGTCGCCGAGGTGATCCGCCAACACCACGACAAGTCCGCCCAAGCGATCCTCGACGCCATCCTCGCCGCGCTGGACGACTACGCCCAGGGCATGCCACAGTTGGACGACACGACGGCGATTATTTTGAAGCGGACAGAGTGAAGACTGTCCGCCATTGGCGCGCGATTGAAGACATCATACTGCATATGGCGATTTTCACGTTTGGTTTAAATTTGGTATACTAAGGATCATGTTTTACCGGATGGGAAATCCTTGGATACTGCATGCGCAGGCATCGCTGCGGAGGACGTTCAAGCACCATGGTGGAAGTTCGGCGCCTTCTCTCGTTGCGCTCAAACGATGGGAAAGGACATCTGCGTGCACCGGACTGTCACCGAAGTGTTTGGTGACGACGTTTGTGCGCGCGGAGAGGGCCAAATCGTGTCCGGCGGACAGGTCCGGACATGAAACGGACATCGGCCGGACATGTCCGGACACGAAAACGGACATCGGAATCGGCGTTTGGGGCTCAGAATCGAGGGGTGTATGTCCGCCGGACATCAGCGGACACAGGGTCCAATTGGTGCAAAATAAGTTTTGCCAAAGGGTTAAATTCAATATCGGCGATCAGAGGGGGAGCCCCTTGTGTCCGGACATGTACGGTTGTGCGCGCCGGGATGAGCACGTTGGTGCGCGCGGGAGGGGATCAAACGTGGATGACGACCTGCCTGGAGGGCATTTTTGGCGGGCGAATCGACCATCGGCACCTGCCAATCCGCCTTTTGTCGGCCAACAGGTCGATCGTTATCATCCCCGCACCATGAGCATTCTGATTGATCAAAACACGCGTGTGATCTGCCAGGGCATCACCGGCTCGGCGGGCGCTTTTCATACCAAAGGTTGCAAGGACTACGGCACACAGATGGTCGGCGGGGTCACACCGGGCAAGGGCGGCCAGAAGGACGACAACAAGCTGCCGATCTTCAACACCGTCGCCGAGGCAGTGGACAAGACGGGTGCAAATGCGACGATGATTTTCGTCCCCCCTGCATTTGCTGCTGATGCGATACTTGAGGCAGCGGACGCGGGCATTGAGGTGATGGTGGCGGTGACCGAGGGCGTGCCGGTGATGGACATGACGAAGGTTCGCCGGGTGTTGGATTCGCAATATCGCGGCAAGGTGAAGTTGATCGGCCCGAACTGCCCCGGCGTCATCACACCCGGGAAGTGGGTCAAAAAAGGCAAGAAAAAAGTGTTCACCGGCAGCAAGATCGGCATCATGCCGGGCTACATTCACAAGCCTGCGGAGGATGCCGAGAGTGGTTTCGCATGCGGCATCATTTCACGTTCGGGCACGCTGACTTATGAAGCCGTCTGGCAGACGTCGAACTTTGGCATCGGGCAGTCGACCTGCGTCGGTATCGGCGGCGATCCCGTCCGCGGTATGGGCTTCATTGATTGCCTGGTGATGTTTAATGCCGATCCGGAAACCGACGGTATCGTGATGATCGGCGAGATCGGCGGCACCGACGAAGAACAGGCGGCGGAATACATCAAGAAGCACGTGAACAAACCGGTGGTGACCTTCATCGCCGGCCGTACAGCCCCGCCCGGTCGGCGCATGGGTCACGCGGGCGCGATCATCTCCGGCGGTGAAGGCGGCGCGGAGTCGAAGATCAAGGCGCTGAAGAAAGCGGGATGCCACATTGCGGAGAGTCCGGCGGACATCGGCGCGGCCATGGCGCGGGCGCTGGGCTTGTAGTTCAGAAATACGGTGCTGGTATCGCCTTGTTCCTCACCGCGGTTTGACTATCTTGTTCCGATGCCAGCAACCGAAACCAAACCGAAGTCGTCGAAAGCGAAGTCCAGTAAACCGAAGGGGAAAACCCTGCCACTGCTCACGGTCAAAGGTGCGGACAAGTACGATCTGTACCAACGCTCTGTGCAAGAGCCGACAGTGGAGGTGGAGTTCTTCCGCAAGCGGTACAAGAAACTCTTCGGTCAGGAACCGACCGTGCTTCGCGAGGACTTCTGCGGCACCGCGGCGATCTGCGCCGAATGGGTCCGCAAGAAGCCGAACAACCTGGCGATCGGCGTCGACCTCGATCCCGAACCGGTCGAGTGGGGCAAGACGCACAACCTGGGCAAGCTCAAAACGGCGTCGCGCGAGCAGGTCACGTTCCAGCTCGACGATGTGCGCAACGTACAAGGGCCGAAGGCGGACATCGTCGCCGGCGAGAACTTCTCCTACTTCATCTTCCGCGACCGCGCCGGCCTGCTGGAATACTTCAAGGCTGCGTACGCAAACCTGAAGGAGCAAGGCATCTTCGTGCTCGACATCATGGGCGGACCGGAAGTGATCACGCCGGATCAAACCGATGACCGCGTGGTCGAGATCGAGAAGAACAGCATTGTGGGACTGGAACCGGACAAAGGCGTCGAACACGAAAGCCCGAACTACGGCGCGGGCGGCAAGTTCAAGTATCTGTGGGAGCAGGCATGGTTCGATCCGATCAGCCACGATGCCTACTTCCATATTCACTTCAAACTCAAGGACGGCAAAATTAAGAGAGCGTTCACGTACGAATGGCGGTTGTGGACCATTCCGGAAGTGCGCGAGCTGCTGGAAGAAGCAGGCTTCTCGCGCAGCGAAGTGTATTGGGAAGGCGCCGACGAAGACGGCGAAGGCAACGGCATGTACAGCAAACTCGAAAGCCTGCAGGGCGATGAAGCCGCGTGGGTGTCGTACATCGTCGCGGTGAAGTGACTTCAAATTCGCCCGCAGAACGCAAGAGGCATCAGCGATCAGCCAAGCAAGCAACAAAAATTCCTTTCAGGCACCCAGGGGCACGCGCGACTTCTTCCCCGCCGACATGGCGTGGCGGAACTATTTGTCTGATGCGTGGCGGCGGGTCTCTATTCGCAATGGTTTCGACCAGGTTGACGGGCCGATCTTCGAGTTGCTGGATCTGTACAAGGTGAAGTCAGGCGAAGGGATTGTCAGCGAGCTGTTTCACTTCATGGATCGGGGCGAGCGTGAACTTGCGATTCGACCGGAGTTCACGCCGACACTGGCGCGCATGGTGGCGTCGCAAGCGAACGCGTTGCCCAAACCGATCAAGTGGTTCACGATTCCGAATCTGTGTCGCGCGGAGAAACCACAGCGTGGCCGTCTGCGCGAGTTCATTCAGTGGAACGTGGACGTGCTCGGCTCCGACGCCGCTGTCGCCGATGCTGAGACGATCTTCGTGGCGGTGGATTTCCTTGCCGAGATGGGACTCGGGCCGGACCATGTGCGCGTCAAGATCAGTCATCGCCAAACGGTGCGGCACATCCTCGCCAAACTCGGTGTCTCCGACGAACGTATGAACGCGGCGTTTGAGTTGCTGGATCGGCGGGACAAGATCGAACCCGAGCAGTTCACCAAAGGTATCGCCGACCTCGGCCTCGATGAACACAGCGTCGAACGATTCGACCAGATCTGCCGCATGAAATACAAGATCGGTTCGCTCGGCCCACTGCGCGAACAACTCGGTATCGGCGATGAACTGGCGGAGATCGAATCGCTCGATGAACAACTCCGCGCGTTCGGTCTGGCTGACTGGTGTGAATACGATCTGGGCATCGTGCGCGGCCTCGCTTATTACACCGGCACCGTGTACGAACTGCACGAAATCTCCGGCGTCGAACGCGCGCTGGCGGGTGGCGGCCGCTATGACAAACTGATCGAAATGTTCAACGGCCCGCCGACGCCTGCGGTCGGGTTCGGCATGGGTGACGTCGTGCTGTCCAACGTGTTGATCGACAAGGGGTTGATGCCGGATGACGTATCGCCGAAGCCGGATGTGTTTGTGATCGCGGTTACGGATCAAGGCGCCGCCGCATTGGGCGCGACGACGGCGATGCTTCGCCGCGCGGGTTTGCACGTACGGTTCAGCTACAAAGAGACACGCAAATTCGCGAAGTTGATGAAGGAGGCGTCGAATAGCGGTGCGAAGTGGGCCGTGATTCTGGATGATCAGATTGCCAACAAGGTCGTCGGCTTGAAAAACCTGGCAACCAGCGAGCAGGTCGAGGTCAAGTTGGAAGAATTGCTCGCGCACATCAGCGAGACAGGATGATCGAACACGTCAGCTACGCGCGCGACGGCGGCGCAACCGGAGAGGAATCGACAATTGGAGAGTGGAGGCGCGACTCCATGAAATCAATCAGCGCTGACGCCACATCAATCCCCGAGGTCGCCGACAATGCTTTCCATCCCGGAACGGCATTGACTTCCAACACGGATCGCTTGCCATCGGCGCCAATGAGCACATCGACACCGGCGACCAGACAATCGCACGCCGCCGCGGATCGCAAGGCGATGTCGATCATGTCGGCATCGGTCTCAAACCGGATCGCCCTGCCGCCACGGGCCACGTTGGTCAGCCAACCATCGTTGACACGTTGCATGGAAGCGACAACGCGGTCGTTGATCACAAACAAGCGATAATCGCGCCTGTGATGAGGAACGAACTGTTGCAGATAGATGACCGAACCCTGCCGCTCGAGCTGTGCGAAGGCGCGGTCGGCGAGTGCAGCGTCGGTGATACGCGTCATGCCGAAGCCTTCGGAGCCGAAGAGTGGTTTGAGGATGACGTCGCCACCGAGTTGGTCGAAAGCAGTGCGGGCGTCGGCGTGGCGCTGGCAGACAATCGTCGGCGGTACGTTCAAC
>JANQKH010000444.1 GCA_028281215.1 Phycisphaeraceae bacterium
AGCATGCGCAGTGGCGTGACGGGGGCGATCGGCCAGACGCGCACAATGCCGTCGCCGCCGGCGGTGGCGAACGTCTGGCCGTCCGGGCTCATGGACAGCACGGCTCCCTGCTGAATGTTGAAGATCTGCTCGCCGATGTACTTGCCGGTCTTGTAGTACCACAGCAACACGCGGTCACCGCCTTGCGCGGCCACGGTCGCCGCGGCGATCGGCCGACGCTCGGCGAAATCCGAAGCCAGGAAGTAGGGCTGGTTGGGAATCGGCTGGAAGTTGATGTTCAACACGCTCATGCGCGGCGCCCGCTTGCGCGCCGGCATCCAGACGCAAACGGACTGATCGCGACTGGAAGAGATGACGTATCGGTTGTCCGGAGAAAACGACAACGTGCTGATCGTCCGCTTGTGCCCTTCCAGTTCCTGCACGATCTGGTAGTTGGCGACGGCGCGGAGTTGGATCTTCACATCGAATCGGCCTCGCGCCATCGCCACCGCGCGGCCGGTCGAGTCGAACACCATCGCCGACACTTTTTCCTTGCGGTTGTCATCAAAAATGTTCGCCGGCTCCTCGTGATAAAGATCCGTGCGCCCGGGCTTGCCTTCCTTGCCGTCGACCATGGCGATGGCGCCGTCGCTGTCGCCGCTGAGCAATCGCGTCAGACGATTGAAACGCAAAGCAATCACCGCATGTTTGTGTTTGTTCCACGTGGCAATCTGCTTGCCGTCGGTGCCGTCGAACAACGTGACGGCGCCGTTCTCAAATCCAACCGCCAAGCGTTTGCTGTCGCGGGAGAATGCCAGTGCGGTGACGGGTGATTCTTTTCCCGGCTTGATCTGATAGATCGCGCCATCCGGCAGTTTCTTTTCATCCTGAGCGACAACACTCAGACCACTGAGGACAACAAAACCGGCTACAAAACAGGCAATTCGCGACATGTGAAAGCTCCTGGGGTTCCCTCATGCTAGCGGGGCAGGCGATTCAAGTCACGAATAGCCAAGGCCCGCGAGAGGCGGGCCTTGATCGTCCGTTTTCATGTTGTTCTGGGAATCCGCGTATTCACGGCTTACCGTTGGGCTATCGGCACGTAGTCACGCACGTTGGCGCCGGTGTAAATCTGCCGCGGCCGACTGATTCGCATGCGGGGGTCTTCAATCAGTTCCTTGTATTGGGCGATCCAGCCGGGCATGCGCCCAATGGCGAACATGACCGTGAACATATCGGTGGGAATGCCCATCGCCCGCATAATCATGCCGGAGTAGAAGTCGACGTTGGGGTAGAGATTGCGCGAGACGAAGTAGTCGTCCTTGAGTGCGACTTCTTCGATGCGGCGAGCCATATCAATCATGGGATCCTGCACACCCAGTTTGGGCAAGACCACTTCCGCAGCTTTCTGGAGAATCTTGGCGCGGGGATCGTAGCTCTTGTAAACGCGATGCCCGAATCCCATCAACTTGACTTCCTTGGCCTTAACTTTCTCAATGAAGTCTTCCAACTTGATGTCGTTCGAGGTGATGTATTCGAGCATGTTCAGCACGGCCACGTTCGCGCCGCCGTGACGCCAACCCCACAGCGCCAACACGCCGGCGGAGCAACTGGCAAAAAGATTCGCGCCGCTGGAGCCGACCATGCGCACCGTGCTGGTTGAACAATTCTGCTCGTGGTCGGCATGCAGGATCAACACCTGATTCAACGCCTTAACCAGATCGGGATCCGGATCGATGTAGTTGTGAGGCGTTGAGAACATCATGTGCAGGAAGTTCGCACAGTATTTCAGATCGACGCGCGGGTACATGATCGGCTGACCGATGGTCGTTTTATAAGCCGCGGCGGCAATCGTCCGCACCTTGCTGATCAGCCGCGCGGCCGCCTCGCTGACCTGGCCCGGATCACTGGCGTCCAGCACATCCGGGTTGTAGCAACTGACGGCATTGATCATGGCGGACAGAATCGCCATCGGCGGCGCTTTGGACGGGAAACCGTCAAATGCGTTGCGCAATCCTTCATGCAACAACTGATGGTGGGTCAGTTGATTGCTAAATGTGGCCAACTGATCGCTCGTCGGCAGTTCGCCATTGATGAGCATGTACGCGGTTTCGACAAATGTGCTCTGTTCGGCCAATTGTTCGATGGGGTATCCACGGTACCGCAGGATGCCTTTTTCCCCGTCGATGAAGGTAATGGCCGATTCACAGGAGCCGGTATTACCGTAGCCCGGATCCATGGTGATGTAGCCTGAAGCCTTGCGTAATGCGGCGATGTCGACAGCCTTTTCCCCTTCAGTGCCCTCGGTGATGGGTAAGTCCAGGGTTGTGTCGGGAAGTTCCAACTTGGCGGTCTGGGTCGTTGGTTCCGTCATCGCGCTGCTCACAGGGGAATGCCTCCAATGCATGGGGGGTCAGAAAGAGCAGTCTAGATGGAAACCCGCCTGAACGCCAGTATCGCCCATGTCGTTTTACTGTGAGCAGTGCAAGAAAAACCGCCCTGGGCGGGGGCGGTTTGATAATCAGGGATTTCCTTAAGTTGGTCGGCCTCAAGCTGTCGTTTCGGCGGGGGCTTCGTCTGCCGGAGCCTCAGTACCTTGCGTGCCTTGGGCACTGGTCCAGGTGGTCTTGAAGTCGCGGATGGCCTGCTTGATTTTGTCCTGCAAGTCTTCGGCGAACTTGCCGCTGGATTCCAGTTCTTCACGCAGCGCGATCGCCGGACCTTTGAAGTGCTCGACCAACTTGGCAGCGAAGACGGGGATGTCGTCTTTGCCCAAATCGTCCAAGAAGCCGCTGTTGCCGGCGAAAATCTGAATCACCTGATCGATGACTTCCATCGGCTGATATTGCGGCTGCTTGAGCAGCTCCACCATCGCGGCCCCACGGTCCAACTGCTGTTGCGTGGCTTTGTCGAGGTCGGTACCCAGTTGCGCAAAAGCTTCGAGTTCACGGTACGCCGCCAATGCCAGGCGAAGCGAACCACCGACCTGCTTGTCCTTCATCGCTTTGATCTGAGCATTACCGCCCACGCGGGACACGCTGATACCGACGTTAATCGCCGGTCGCACACCTGCGAAGAACAGTTCCGGCTCAAGGTAAATTTGACCGTCGGTGATGGAGATCACGTTGGTCGGAATGTAGGCTGACACGTCACCTTCTTGCGTTTCGATGATGGGCAGCGCGGTGAGTGATCCGCCGCCGTTTTCGTCGCTCAGTTTCGTCGCCCGTTCGAGCAATCGGCTATGAAGATAGAAAACGTCACCGGGGTATGCTTCACGTCCCGGCGGGCGACGCAGCAACAGGGACAACTGACGATACGCTGTCGCCTGTTTGGAAAGGTCGTCGTACACACAAAGCACGTGCTTACCCTTCCACATGAAGTATTCACCCATCGCACAGCCGGCATAGGGCGCTACGTATTGCAGCGGAGCCGGGTCCGATGCACCCGCGCTGACGACGATGGTGTAATCCATCGCGCCGTTTTCGCGCAACGCTTCCACCACGCCGGCAACGGTCGATTCCTTCTGGCCGACCGCGACATAAATGCAATACACCGGGCCGTCCGGGTGGCCCTGGTGGGTGTATTTCTGGTTGATGATCGTGTCGATGGCGACGGCGGTCTTGCCGGTCTTGCGGTCGCCAATGATCAGTTCGCGCTGACCACGGCCGATCGGAATCATCGCGTCAACCGCTTTGATCCCGGTCTGCAACGGCTGGGTCACCGGCTGACGGTCGGCGATGCCGGGAGCAATGATGTCCACTTTCGCTGATTCGGTCGCCTGGATCGGACCCTTGCCGTCGATCGGCCGACCGAGCGGATCGACAACGCGACCGAGCATCGCTTCGCCAACCGGTACAGACAGCAGATTACCGGTTGAGCGGACGGTCATGCCCTCTTTGATGTCGAGGTAGTCACCGTAAATGACAGCGCCGACAATGTCCTGCTCGAGGTTCATGACCTGGCCGGACACGGTGTTGCCTTCGCCGATCTCGAACTCAAGCATTTCGCCGGCCATGGCGTTGGAGAGGCCGTACACACGGGCGATACCGTCGCCGACCTCGACCACCTGCCCGACCTGGGAGACCTCGAGTTCCGTCGAGAATCGCTCGACTTCCTGTTTGATGACACTGGTGATTTCAGCGGTGTTGATTTTCATGGGGAGAGTCCGGAGGGATCGAGGGATCAAACCATCGAGCCATCAAGCGATGACGGTCAAGCCGTTTCCAGTGATCGAATCAGTCCATTTAGTATGCGTTCAACTTCCTTCATGTCTTCGTAAGCCGACTTGTTGTCGTTTAGGTAATTCAGGTCTAACACCAACCGTGTTTGGGTCAATAATTCGTAAACTGAACCACGTGCCATATTGAGGAACCGAATGTAATCTTTTCTTGAACCTCGGCCCCAACCTTCTGCAATGTTTGACGGCACGCTTACTGCCGCACGCCGCATTTGTTGTGTCAATCCAAATCGTTCATCTGCTGGGAAACTGCGCGTGATCTCATAAACCTTCAGAACCAGTTGGTATGCCTTCTGCCATGCAATCAAATCTTCATAACTGTTAATCGCATCCATTCGCCAACCCCTCGGTCCCTTGATGGCTTGATGGCTCGGCCCCTAAATCCCTAGCCCTCCTGAATCGCCGCAGCAGCCTTGTCGCGCCCACTGGCCACCATTTTCTGGTGCAGGAGTTTCAATTGTGTCACGACGCTGCCGTCGATCAGTTGATCGCCGATGCGAAGTTTCAGGCCGCCGATCAGATAGTCTTCCACATGCTGATGCGGGACCACCTCATGGCCGATGGCATCGCCGATGCCTTTGGCGATGGATTCCAGTTTCGCGCTGTCGAGGCGTTCGGCCACGTGAATATCGACCTCCACGATGCCTTTCTTCCGGGCGTACAGGCTGGCAAACGCGCGAATGATGCCCGGCAGCGAACCCAAGCGATCCTTGCGGTTGACCACCAGCAGGAAACGGTACACCAGATCACTGCTTCGGCCGTTGAAGATTCGATCCAAAGCGCCGGCGCGTTCGTCCGAACCCAACACCTGACTGCCGAGCAAACGCATCAGATCGGGATCGCTTACACACAGTTCGCCAATCTGCGACAGTTCATCAGCCACTTCGTCGAGACGACCGCTTTCCTCCGCCATTTCAAGCAGCGCCTGGCCGTAAACCATCTCGACGTTGTTGATCATTTCTGTAGGCATTTGGGTCAGTCCAGAGTCCTAGGTCCTGAGTCTCAAAACTTCCTTTGTTTAGCGGGCGATCGCAGGTCGCCATCTCGCGGTCAGTTCTTGTTCACATTGCCAAGTTCAGCCAGCGATTCACGGACCAACTGCTCTTGATCCGATTCATTGATTTCGCGGCGCAGGATGCGACCGGCAATGCTGGTCGCCAGGTTCGCGGTCTGGTTGTAAATCTCGTTGACAGCCGATTCTTTCGCAGCGGCAATGTCAGCGGTGGCGCGTTCGCGCAAGGTGCGGATTTCACTTTCCGCATCGCTACGCAGTTGGCCGGCGATTTTCTGGGCGTCGCTGCGAGCCTGGTCGATCACACGCTTGGCTTCTTCCTGAGCCGAGGCGAGTTGCTCTTTGTAAAGTTCAAGTGTCTGCTTCGCTTCGGTGGCGGCTTTTTCCGCCTGCTCGAGATCGCCCTTGATTTTCGTTTCGCGATCCTGCAAACCGGAAAGAATCGGCCCCCATGCTTTCTTGTAAAGGATGAAGAACAGAATCAGAAACACAACAGCCGCGGCGATCGACTGGGCGATCGAGCCGGCAAACACATTGGGCTGGCCGTCGCCGGCCGCCATCGCGGTTACGGGCAAGACAAGAACAAGCAATACGGGAAGGATTCGTTTCATGATGTTCTGATCCAATTGCATTGAAGGATCGAGCAATCCAAATCGACACGTCTGATGTCGATTCGCAGCGGGGCTCGCCTCGGCATTTTTCTCCTTCGTGAAGAACGACCGAGCCGGACCCCGCCACGAAGGACGGGGTTATTCGCTTGGTTACAACGTAAACTGAATCAGCAGCGCGAAGAAGGTAAAAGTGGGCAAGAGCAGCATTAGCTTCAAAAAAGCAGATGACCTCAACGTGGATGTTCTGGCTGAAGT
>JANQKH010000456.1 GCA_028281215.1 Phycisphaeraceae bacterium
CGCGGTGATCACTGTGTTGCCCGGCGCGATCGGTTACCTGGTTTGGGAATTCAAGGAGAACTGGCGGTTGTACCGCGCCAACCGATCGAAGAAACTGCGGCCGGTCATCGTTGGCAGTCACGGCGAATCCATGCTCCGCCTGCTCAAACCCGGCTTCCACTCCGGCACCGTGCCCAAACTGTTCGGCAAACTCCGCAAACTCGAACGCAAACGGCCGTGGAAGGACGTCGACAACGCCGTCCGCAAGATCGAACACAAACTGCATCACGTCGAGGAGTCGGTCAGCGCCTTTGTCGAACGTGACCTGATCAACCTGATCACCACGAGCAAACACTGGGGTGACACCGAGATCGAACTCGGTCATGTTTACCTCGGCGGCAACAATGTGCGCATTGAACTGGTATGCAACGATCATGCAGACGCGGGCACGTTGCTCATCGTGTTTGAAGAGCAGACCGGCTGGCTGGTCGCCTCGGTTGAACGGCGGGGTTGGTACGATCGGCTTGAACCGGACCAACAACGCGCGTTCCGCACGGCACTGGTCGGCTTCTACAAGATGTCGGCGGTCGACCTCGTGCGGGAACAGATCGAGCCGGCGCTGGACATTGCCAATCAGCCCTACGACGTGGAGGAACGCGGGCTGGTGATCTGGCCAGCCGACAGCGCCGAGCCGGAGGCGGTCTTCACCCTTCGCCGCGAACCCCCGCGCGAAACGTTTACGGCTTTTCTTCTGCGCTACACGTCCTACAACCCGTCACGCGAAAAACGTGAACAGGTACGCGACGAAATCCTCGAACAAAGCCAGGGCCCACCCGTCTTCCGTCACGCGCCCGTCTCCTGGCGACAATGGGTCCGCGTCTGGCGCAACGAAGCGGCAGGGGAGAACGGCGCGCAGTTGGTGCATGTGTCGACGTTGTTGCCGGAAGAAGAAGGCGGCAAAGGATAGGTAGCTAGGAATGTTTTCGAAATTTGTCAAAGAATGGCTGCAGTGTAGATGAAATTTTGCCATTGTCACAGAATTCAGTGATATCATTCCAGAAAGCTTTGTTTAGTTTTACAACAAATCCAGGTCCGGAATCTGAAGATTTTACCTTTCGTAAAATGTTTTTTTTCACCAAGAACTCTACAAAATTTGTTGCAAACGTACGGTGCGCCATTTTGGTGCCCTTTGCTAATGATACGTCTTGGTGGCTTCCTCCAATTCGGGCTTTGAGCGTTTTTGCGACCTCCCTCGCAGCTTCGTACCAAGCTTGGCCTAGCAAAGGGTTGAGGTCATCGTCAGGAAATACATCTGCTCCGCGACTGAAAAGCCATTGTCTTGCCTCGCGCCCCTTTAGAATGGCGGTTGTTCGTGAGTTGAATTCATCAAAGGCGTAGATTGAAATAACTTCAGATCGTTTGAAATCACAATTCCGAATAAGTGAATCATCCAGCATGATTCCATCGATGATGCAATTGTCGAACACCGCGTTCTGTAAGTTTGATTTTCGAAAGTCAGTATCAAGTATTATTGAGTGAACAAAGCTGGCGTTTGAAAGCTCAAGTCCTGATAAATCCAGATCGCTGCAATCAATTCCGTCGATCAATGGTGGGTTTCCCAATAGATTGACATTCTTGCGGTCCTGCCTGATGAAGCCAACGATTAGCGAGAAAAGGATTTCACGAAAACTTGAGTCCTCATTGTTTCGATATGCGCTCTTAATCTTGGTGCGAATTCCTCCGTCATATTGGCTGATTCCACAAAAGAATTCGGCAACGGCGTCGGTAATAATACAAGTATTGATCTGAGGCAGAGATTCCGCATTTTTGATGTGAGACGAAAGGGCGTCGGCAACCAGATACTCACGGAGACTATTATGGGAATAGCCGACCCGCGAATCGGTATCCAGTTCATCGACTGGCACATCAACATTTCCACTTGTGTCTTTGAATTGCCCTTCGGTCGTCAATCCAGAATGGCGTCTGCATGTGCGGTAATAGTTTTCCAATACTTGTTCAGGATTATCAACTGCGCGTAGGCGGTCATGAAAAAGTGTCCCAACCAACTCGCGAACTTGCGCGGGAGTTGCGAATGGAGATCGGTTTGGTTGCTGGATCGAGACGGCAAATGCGCGCAGAAACTTTAGGCGATCTGCCGAACTTAAGGGACCTATGCCCTTGTCCCTGTGAAGCAGATTATAGATGACGATTTCAAATACCTTTGCCTCATTTAACTGTTTGATATCATCCGGCAGGAGTGGATATCCATCAATCGTTTCGATTTCTTCGTTGAGTGCAAGAGTTGAGGCAACTGTAGTCAGTAATCTAGCAATGACCGCTCGTTGAGAAATGCTGTCAAGATTCTGAAATCTATCAAAAAGGTTCAATAGTTGTCTGTACGATGCCGTGTCTTTCCCAAGAACGATTTCGAAGAGACGTTTTCGTTGGCTAGGTGATAGGTCTTGGATACGTGCGAATTGTGTTTTATCGAGCTTATCACGTATCGCACGGCTAGTGGCTGTCTGGAAACTATGTTTAGCGTCATCCAAGGCGTGCCATTCTGGTGCTCCGTCACGTTCCACAATGAGCAGCCGCTCTGCTCGGCCCTCAAAATAATTTGGCCGTGACGTCATGATGGCACGGGATCGCGCGCTGATTCCGACAAGTAATTCATTCAAATTATCTCTAATTGTCTCTCTTGCTAAGTGTTGTGCCATTTCATCAAAAGAATCAAGCAGAAAGATAATTCTGCCTTGATTCATCATGTACTCGAATGCTGAATAAAAAACGCCGCCTATTCCGTACAATTGAAGCGATCGCAAAATCAGGTTCTCGAAGTCAAATGCTTTTGTGAACCGTTGAAGGGGAATGAAAAGTGGAAGAGGGTTTGATACGGGAGAGGTCTTGTATCGATCGATGAGCTTGTACAAGAACCTCTTCAGCGTCCACGATTTGCCAACTCCGTAATCACCTAAAAGTGTCAGCCATCGCGAATCTGAATCAATCCATTTTGAAAGAAACTCGGTCGCCGGTTCTATTGAATTTGATTCGGATTCAAAGTGAATGCGATTCGGTTGATATTCCTTAAGGATAGTTGTACGAATTGATTCGCTCTCCACGGCTTTGATATATGGTTCGAAGTTTATGATTCGTGCTTGTAAATCAATTAGTGAAAACACATCAATGCCGCGTTTCAGCGCATATCCACTAGCATCTGGGCTATATCCGTTGCGCGACACATGCATGAGGACAGCGTGGTCGCGCATTTCTTCTTTCGCCGATTCGAGTTTTGCGATGTCCTCTTGGATCTTGACGACACCTGTCGGTTTCGAGTAGTCCGCACATTCGATCAGAATGATCTTGCGTACCAAGGATTGCGTTTCTTGTGCCCGAATATCTATTTCGCGATTGTTTATGCGTACGCTTGTGTCGACCTTGTGGCCAGTGGCGCGAAAAAGTTCAGCAACTTGTTTAACCAGATCCGTTTTGTCCACGAGTTAACTCCTGAAAAAAAACGAAATGATTTATCGAAAACACACGCCTACCATACCATACCATATGCTCGTTCAGAGCTCTGATACAATACTGACGCAGTAAATAATCTAGTTTTTCAACTCCCCGCCGTCCGGTCTTCCACAAAGGTTTCATCCTCGCCGTCTTCACCAATCTTTGTCGGTCCCGTACTGAACTTCGCCGGGCCTGGGGGTGATTCCTGCCAGGGTTGTTTTTCCATGACGTTTTGGGCGGCGCGGATGCCTTCGATCATCGCGCGGCGGTCGGTGGTGCGGCCGGGAGAGTCGGCGGGCAGGTGTTCGCCGCCGTGTTCTTCCTGGAAAAGATGCAGCGTCTGCGTGGGGAACGCGAACTGGATGCCGAGTTTGTCGGCGAGGCGCATGATGTCGAGCAGCAACCGTTCGCGTTCGCGCAGTTCGGTGGTCCAATCGGGTGTTTCGTGGAAGACGTAAAGCAACACGTCGAGGCTGTGCGGGCCCATGTTGTTGAACCAGACCTGAAAGTAATCCTTGCGCGTATAGGGATGGCTGCGGATAATCTCGCGGATGCCTTCGGTAAATGCGAGGATCTTTTCCGGTGGTGTGTCGTATTGCACGCCGACGCTGGATTTGAAGCGGCGGTACTTGCGCTTGCCGTAGTTGTCGACCTTCGCGCGGACGAGTGTGGCGTTGGGTACGGTGACAAGCGAGTTGTAGAACGTGCGGACCCGCGTCGACCGGAAGCCGACTTCTTCGACGGTGCCTTCGACATCTTCGATGACCACCCAGTCGCCGACTTCAAACGTCCGGTCGAGGATGACGGCAATGGAGCCGAAGAAGTTTTCGATGGTGTCCTTGGCGGCGAATGCGAATGCCAGACCACCGATGCCCAAACCGGTGAGCATCGGCACGATGTTGATGTTGAGGCTGGACGCGCCGTAGATCAAGCCGACCGCGACGATGAACACCTTGATCGTTTTGCGGATCAAGGGCACGAGCACGTCGTCAAACTTCGTTGCGGTTCGCGACGCCTTGGACGCGAGCACTTCGCAGATCAGGTCGGTGAACCGCCAGGCGGCCCACGTCACCGCGAGCACCATGAACACGCGCACCGCGATCAACAGAATGCTCAACGCCTCGGCGGGCAGGTTCAGCAGTCGCAGCAACGCCATCCAGATCGCGGCGGCGGCGACGAGGCCGATCGGCCTGACCGTGCTGCGAATTGTTTCTTCCCGCGCCTCGGCCCGCTGTTTGGCGATATAGCGGTTCGTGATCGCGCGCAGGATCATGCGCAGCGTGTGATCCACGATGAAGCCGAGGAACGCGATGATCAGCAAGCCGATCCACGAATAAATCGCGACGTTGAAGAACGTCTCCTTCGCCCAGCCGGGCATCTTCGAGCGAATCCATAAGGCGAAGTTCTGTTCCGTTTCGTCGCTGAGATAACCGACTGCTTTCAGTTCGGAAATCTTCGCGTAGATCTTTGTGATGTCGTCCAGCGATTCCCTGGAAATTTTCCAGCCGGTGTCGGTCAGCACCAGTTCGATGCGGCCGACGTTTTCCGCCAGTTCCATCACCTCCGGCCGCTCGACCGCGAAGCGATCGTTGGGAAAGTAAACGTAGCGTGTAAGTCG
>JANQKH010000474.1 GCA_028281215.1 Phycisphaeraceae bacterium
CCTGCGCGTGCGCCCACAAGTCAATCAGTGTTACAGGGACTTCATCGCTACGGAAACCAAAGCGGTGTTCGACCTCCGTCGCCAGTTCCATGCGGTCGAGACTGTCGAAACCCAACGCGTCGAGCGAGGTGTCCGGATCACTTAAATCACCGAGATCACGCCCTGATTTTTCGCGGATCAAATCGGCGATCGCAGTCTTGGTTTCATCTGTGATCAGTTCGGGATCGACCGACTCGCGCTGCCACATCGGGGGATAGTCGTGTGTTCGCTTGCCAAAGAGAAAGTGGTACGGCACAAACGTCGGCGTCTCTTCGCCCGGTGCGTTGTACCAGTCGTCGAAAAACGCGTTGACCTTGTCGCGCTCCAACTCGGGCAACGCACGGCGATCGATCTGCTCAATGGTGATAGTGACCTTGCGGCGGGGCGTGAAGAAGATCAGGTTGGCCAACACCATCGCGATGCCGCGCAACATGCGTTTGACCATGCGCGGCGACCCGCCAGTGTAGGCGTAGCTGAGGCTGCTGCCCCACAGGCCACGGGTGCGTACACCAACGATTTTCGCTTCCGGCGCTGCTTTGAGAATTTCGGTCAGACTCCGCGCGCCACCGAGGTGCTCCCGACCGCTTCGATAGACGCGCCCGGACGGCCAGAGTATGTGGTTGCGGCCGGTCTTGAGCCCTTCGATCACGGCATGGATGACGGCTTCAGTTTGCTTTCGCGCTTCAGCGCTTTGTTGGTCGAGGTCGGGCACCTCCAGCGCGTCGAGGAGTTTGGGAATCCACGACATGAACGGGTTGCGCATCATGCTGCCGAGCAACATGGGTCGTGCGTCGAGCCGACAGGCGATGTGCGAGAAGACCAGCGCAGGGTCGGTGTAGGCCGGATGATTGGGCACGATCAGCGCTTGATCGATCCCTTTGAGTTGTTCCAGCCCTTCAATCTGCAAGCGGTATCGCAAGCTGAAGACCCAGCGAGAGAGAACCCAGAAGATGGCCCGGAACGCGCGGGAGAACATTATCGACATGTTCGGCCATGCAGGCGATTTTGACAAGAGGCGGGCGGCGCCGGCGCACCATTCGTTAGTTGCAAGTGAATGTGACGGCCACTAAACTCCGACCGCATGAGCATGGAATCGAGTGCCACCTGTGCGGTTTGAACTGATCGATCGTGTGACCGAACATGATGACTCGCGCCTGGTGGCGCACAAGAACGTGAGCGCGGCCGAGGAATACCTCGCCGACCACTTCCCCGGTTTCCCCGTGTTGCCCGGCGTCATGATGCTCGAAGCGTTGGTACAGGCCGGCCGGGCGCTCGTGGCACGTGTGACCGATGCCGATCAGCGACCGACTCGGCCCTTGATTGTCGACCTGGTGCGCAACATCCGCTACGGCAACATGGTGCGCCCCGGTGAAACTCTGGTGGTGGAAGTAACGCTCAAGAAACATGAACCCGGTGACGACGCCGTAAAACCGACGTGGGAGTTCACCGGCGTCGGTAAAGTTAACGACCAAATCGCGGTGCAAGGCAAGTTTCGCCTCACGCCGCTGCCAGATGAACCTTGAACCCCATGACGCACGAACGGGGAACGGACGCCCCGCCCAGCGCATCATTCCACAGGCTATGGAGGCCCGACCATGACCGAGGCTGAAGTTTTTGAAAAAGTACGTGAAGTGCTCGAAAACGCACTCGCGGTCGACGAGGATGAAGTCACCCCCGAGGCGAAGCTCACCGAAGACCTCGGCGCGGAATCGATCGACTTTCTCGACATCGTTTTCCAACTCGAAAAAGCGTTCGGCATCAAGATCGATCAGAAAGAAATGTTCCCCGAAGACGTGTTAAACGACGACGCTTACGTCGCCGACGGCAAGGTCACCAACGACGGCATGGACAAACTGCGCACGCTGTTGCCCCACGTCGATCTCGATGAGTTTGACGGCGACCGAAGCGTTGAGAATTTTTCCAACGTTTTTACCGTCAACGCCATTGTCAAGTTTGTTCAGGCGCGGCTTGATTGAACCACGCGTCGCGCTGCATCGACATCTCCAAAATGGCGTGACTGACCATGCGATGGATCTGGATTGATCGCATACTCGAACTGGAACGCGGCAAGCGATGCGTGGCGATCAAAAACGTATCGGCTGCTGAGGATGTCCTGCACGATCACTTCGAAGCGACGAGCGACCATCCCGCGATACCGGTGTTGCCCAATCCGTTGATCATTGAAGGCATGGCGCAAACCGCGGGCATTCTGGTTGGACACGCCAACGACTTCCAAGAGAAGGTGATCCTCGCAAAAATCGGTCGCGCTGAATTTCAAACGGCCGCGATACCTGGTTTCACGTTGCGTTACGAAGCGATGATCGAACGAATCGATCCCTCCGGCGCCGCCACCACTGGGACCGTGCACCGGGTCGACCCAAGCAACGGAAAGTCGGTGCAACTGGCGGAGATTTCCCTGATGTTCAGCCACATCGATCAAAACCGCGCGGGTCTGGAATTCCCTGAAGAGAATTTCGTGTTCACCGATCAGTTCATGGACTTGATTCGGCGAAGCGGATTTGAAGTGCCTGATCTTTAAGCCTATTCGGTTTTTGAAAACATCTTAAATAATGATGGCTATTCCGTTTCACCGATCTGGTAATGTACGCCGATGAAGGGCGACGCGGAGTTCTTCACGTTGAGTTCACAGGTTATGTCGTGAGTGTCAAACGGATTCATCGACTGGTTCGCCTGATTACGATTCTGCATGGCGGGCAGGCGGGTTCGACGGACGAACTGGCGCAGGCCATGGGCGTGAGCCGGCGCACTTTGTTTCGTGATCTGCAACTGCTCAAGGAAGCAGGCATCCCGCACTACCACGAGCCGGGCAAGGGTTACCGCATCGGCCAGTCGTACTACCTGCCGCCGATCAACCTGACCGTCATGGAAACTCTCGGTCTGTTGCTACTTGGCAAAACGGCGGCGGCGCAGCGACACCAACCGTTGATGGCCGACGCACTGTCCGCGGTCAGCAAGTTGCTGACGTCCGTACCCGATCCGTTGCGCGACGCGTGCTCTGACATCATGGAAAATATCAGCGTCGACCCCGGAAGCCGTGTGCAGGACAGCACTGAACTGGCTCACTACGTCAATCTTCAGCGGTGCATCGATGACCATCGGGTTTGCGCGATTACCTACATGGGCCCAACACAAACCACACCGCTGGTGTGCAAGTTTGAACCTTACGCCATGCATTTCGCCGCGCGGGCGTGGTACGTGTTGGGTAAAACGGATCAACACGACGACGTGCGCATGTTCAAACTGGTTCGCATGCAGAAGACGGCCGTCACGGATGAACGCTTCGATCCGCCGAAACGATTCACGGTCGAGGACAAGATCGGCAAAGCATGGCAGTTGATCCCGGAAGGCAAGCTGTATCAAGTGGAGTTGGAGTTCACGCCGCGCGTAGCAACAAATGTGGCGGAGGTGCGCTGGCATTCGACGCAGTCGGTTCGCCGTCGCAAGGACGGCAGTTGCATCGTTCAATTTGAAGTCGACGGGCTTGCGGAAATCGCATGGTGGATTTGCGGCTACGCCGACCAGGTGCGCGTGCGAAAACCGAAGCAGTTGATCACGCGCGTCAGCGAAATGCTTCAACAGGCATGGCAACAGTACTCCAATAGCTGACCGACAAACGATCGAACAGGCGACATGAAAAACAATGAGCGGGCCCCGATTGGATTGGC
>JANQKH010000480.1 GCA_028281215.1 Phycisphaeraceae bacterium
TGCGGTGACATTCGCGTTCAATCTGAACGTGCAGTGGTATCACATGCTGCCGGCGGCGGGCCTGGCGGTGCTCGTGCTGCTGGAAATCCTGCGTGCGTACGGCTTCCGGTTCAACGTGCTGGACACCATCGTCGCGCTGACGCCCGCGCTGCTTGCGACTGGCGTGGCGATGTCGCAGCGCGACGTAATCACAAGCGGTGAACCGGCGTGGATCACTGACCCGGCGGTGTTCCTCGGTGGATTCTCGTTGCTGCTGTTTCTGACCGCATTGCGTCGCGGGCAGGTGGCGATTCATTACGTCTGGCTCACTTGTGCGGGCTTGACCGTGTTGATGGCGGGCGTTGATCCGCAGTTGCCTTTGAGCGACAAACTGGCGTCAATGAACTGGTCAGCGGTCGGGTTCGTGGTGTCGGCGGCACTGGTGATTAGCGCGATATGGCATAACCGGATCGCGCCGGCGGTGGCGGCGGCGGGGGTGTTGGCGTTCAGCGTGGTCAACCTGGACGCGATCGCCGCATTGATGCACACACATGGCTTGCGTGTCGGCATGGTTGTCATGCTGGTGACCGGACTGGGTTGGCAGGTGGTTTACGCGGTTGTGCCGGGTCGTTTGCCGCGCACGATTGGCGCGGGCGGCGCGGTCATGGTGGCGGTCGGTGTGATCGCGTGTTGCCTGCCGGCGCAAACGATGGTCGGTGGCGCGTTGGAATGGCTGGACTGGGACCGCCACTGGGCACAGACGCCGGTCGACGTGACGATCGTGCCCTCGCTGGCATGTGCGGCGGTGTTGTCGTTGGTGGGCTGGCGAACACGGGACCGCGTGGTGATCGCCGCCGCAGGCACGCCGATGACGTTGGAACTGTTTCAGTCGCCAACGGGTTGGACGCTGGTGCTGTTGAGTTTCGCGGTGTTGGGTTTGGCGCTGGCGCGGAGCTGGCGCAAGGGAAACGGCGCGCAGGTTGTTCGGCAAACGGATCAATTGACGAATGGCGCCACGACATTGTTGTCGGATACACGTGGTGCGAGTGTTTCGTAGGCAGGCGCGTCACTCTGTAAGAAAAGCCCTCGCACGGGGCGAGGGCTTTGGGGTCAATGGAAAGGATCAAGGCATCACGATTCACTGTTCAACCACATCATCCGTCCTTGCGTGCATCGTTGGTCTCTTCAACCGCGCGTCGGGGCGAGGTGCGTGCGGGTTCAGAGCGTTTCACGTCGATGCGACCGGGCGTCGGCCGGGAACGATCGTCGCGACTGCCTTTGACGTCATCGTGGCCATGATCATGCGCATCGTTCGCATGGAGTTTGACCGGTTTGGGATACGCAATTTTCGCTGCCTGGCATTGGGCTTTGAACTTCGCATCGTCGATCAATTCGACGTGCCCGTCGCCGTAAAGGGCGAGGCGTTTGCCGTTGATGAGGTGGTTGGTCGCCGCCATCGGGGTCTTGCTGGAGTTGACACCGGCGGGTGTCTGACCCTTACCGAGGTAGACGTAAGGCTGACCCCACGGATCGACGCGGAGTTTGGCGGCCTTGTCGCCGAGGTCGGCCAGCGAGTCCGGGGCTTTATTCTTCTGAGCGTGATACAGGAAGATGCTCACGCCGATCTGGCGGAGTTGGTTCATCGACTTAGCGCGCATCGCGGCGGCAGTGGGCTTAACGCGGACGGCTGGAGCCGTGGTCCGCTCACCGCCGTGATTCGGGTGGCCGCCTTCATGAATGTGCGCATGCTCCATGGCGACGTTGCGCTGGTAAGCCATCATGGGCATCATGCCGCCCATGACCAGCATCGGCGCGACCGAACCCACGCCGCCGATCGGCAGCCGAGCACGGTTTTCAAAGTAGACGCCCGCTTTGGTGCGCGAAGCGAAGCCGATCGACTTGTCCAGATGCTTGGTGAACGCGGACGCCGACGGCAGCGCCGACATGTCCATCTTGAACCCTTCCGACTGCAACTCGGCGAAGCCGAGGGTCATCATCGGATGCAGGGCCGCATACACCTTCGGGAACACAGTCTTCATGTCGACGTAGCTGATCGTCAACGGCGGATTGCTGGAGTCCAGCACAGCTTTGACTTTGGGCTGCGACGCCAGCGATTTGCCTTTGCTCGCGACACGCGCGATGTGGGCCTTGACCATTTGCGGGAACGGCGCGATGACAAAGCGATCTTTGGTAATCGACCACGCCGGCGCAACGACCCAGTCGTCGCCAATAGGGTTGATGTAGTGAATGGTTTCGCCGAGGAAGGTGAACTTCTTGAATTCATAGGCGCGGCGTCCCCATCGGTTCGGATTGTTGCGCAGGTGGCCGTTGAACTCTTCGTCCATGATTTTGGCGAGGCGATCGACGACCTTTTGCGCCTTGGCGCTGTCTTTGAGTTTGACGACGCCGGTGAGCCCGGTGAATACGAGCCCGCCTTCGCTGGGCGAGTTGTAAATGGAGATCGTGTCGCCGAGCGCATCGATCAGGTCTTCCTTAATCTTGAAGCCGAGATCTTCTTCGGCTTCGGCCAGTTCGTTTTTGAATTCCTTGGCAGCGTTGGGATCGATCGCCGCGATGACCTTGAGCAGTTCATCCCAGACGGACTTGGCATCGAGACGACTGACATGGGCGACGTCCGCGTCCGCAGGCACATCGCCGAGGTCGGCGGCGGTCAGCGGCTTGCCTTCGGCGAGTTTGAACAGGCCGCCCGCGTCGGCACTGACGCCGACGAGCGTTTTCGAGACATAGCCTTCGTCATCAAAACCGGTGACAGCCACGATGTCGGACATCTTGTCGAGCCCAAGCGCGGTGGTGACTTTCTTATACATCGCCATGGGGTCGGGCCCCGCTCCCGGACCACCGGGACGACCGGGACCGCCGGGGCCGACATCCATACCGACCATCATGAAGAACATCGGCACGACTTTGTCGATGGCGAGCTTGGCGTTGGCGTATGTGAACGAACTGATTCGGTCGACGGTAATCTTCTTGCGGGCATCGCTGAGCCATTTGGGCGTGCGACCATTGGTCAACGCGCCGCGCAATCGCTTGATGCTGTTGTCACCGATGGCGAAGATCAGGTAATTGCCTTCAACACCCCACGCAACCGACGGCGCGTCCGGCGGCAGCGCGAACTGGCGCAGACCACCTTGCGCGGCGGGAAGCACTTTCATCTTTTGGCCCGTTTCCTGAACGAGCAATCCTTCCAGGGCGTCCATCGCTTTCTTGGCGTCATTGATGTCCTTGCCCATGTTGACCACGAAGCCAGCTTCGACAATGACCTTGGGCGGACCGCCACCACCGGCGGGCGGTTGCATCTCCACCTTCTCCACGTAGATGGCGGCGGGATTGAACAGCGCGTTTTTGATCAGCAGTGGAAGGTTTTTGCCGAGCAGCGCTTCCTGCGGGTTGTTTTTGGTTTCCTCGGCGATCATGCCGTTGATGCCGGCTTCGATGCTCTTGAGCAGGTGTTTGACCTGCGGGTCGGCGAGGATTTTTTCGGTGTGGTTGGCGCTGTCAGCGTCGGCCTTGGCCGTGCCCGCCCAGGTAATGTAGATCAGCGGCGCGTCGGCCGGGGCGATCTGCGAAAGCTTCGGATCCTCGGGAGTCGGCGGCAAACCAACCGGCAAGGGCACACCCTGCCCACCGCCCATCACACCCATCATCAACACTTCCATCAAACCCATAAAGAGAAAACCAGACGCCATAACGGTCCTCCTGTCGGAAGAATTCGACTCACGAAAGGCCCCGGAATGCCCACCGTCCCAAATAACACAGTGGACGGGCCACCTCGGTTCAGCGTAGGGACCAGCGGATTGGAATGCAAGGGGAAATGTAACGAAAAGGGCAAGTCGAAA
>JANQKH010000481.1 GCA_028281215.1 Phycisphaeraceae bacterium
CACCGCCGTCGGATGAAAAGACGAGCGAAGGGAACCGAGTCTTCTTGCCAACCTGGTTCGCAGCGAACTGGTCTAACGAGATGCCGTTTTTGAAGTTCGGCGCCTTCACAGGCACGGCCGTCAGGAATGAATCACCAGAATCATGTCCAGGTACAGATCGCACCTTGTCGTGGTTGAGTCCCTGCATGACGGTGACATCGTTGCGAAACGACTCCAGTGATGCGAGGGTCTTCGAAAACTTGAACTCCTTTTCGCCACCGGTGGGGAACCAGTTCCACTCATCTCCTTTCGTCGCCACACCAAATGGAAAATAGAAACAGCACATTCTTCGAGGCAGTTCCGCACTCGCTTTGGTTGCAGCGCCCCAACTCATGCCTTCCATAAGCGGCAACGCGATTGCGGCGCCCGTTCCGCGAAGCAATGTACGACGACTAAGTTGCCAGGATTTTCTGCTCATGGTTTTTTCCTATTTCGTGCGAAACGCGTCGCTCATCGTAATGCCAACGAGAAGTTCGTCGATCTGGTAATCCGATTCAACGAACCGCTTAACTAGTTTATCGACTGTCTCTTCGTCAACGATCTCCAGGTTTCGTCCCAGGGCGTAAGCCAGGACCCGCCGAACGAACGCGCGGGCGAAGCGGTCCTTCTCCTGCTTTATGAGATACAATTTGAGACTGTCGAACCCGGAGAGCGACGTACCGTTGGCGAGTGTTGATTCCACTTCGATTGGTGTCTTCGATTCCACCAATCGGTATTGTCCTTTTCGGCCACCCTTGGTGATGGCTTCGAGAACATTTCGTTTTGTTCGCCACTTGCCGGTCGCGTCGAAGTTTTCCAGCGGAATGCCCCACGGATCAATTCGCATGTGGCAGCTCATACACGATTCCTTTTCGCGGTGAATCTCCAACTGTTGCCGAAGTGACAACTTGGCGAATTCAGGATCGTCTTTCTTAAGTTCCGGTACGTCAGGTGGCGGTGATGCCGGCGGATCGCCAAGCAGGCGATCCTTGATCCAAGCGCCTCGATAAATGGGATGCGAGTCATCCCCATTGGAATTTCGGAGCAACACGCTCGCGTGACCAAGCAAACCGCCGCGGTGATTTTCCGGGCTCAATGCGACACGTTCGAATCTCATCTTGCCTTGTGGCCCTTCGATGCCGTAGTGCTTGGCCATCGCTCGGTTGAGCATGGTGAAATCAGAGTCGATCAGGTTCAGTGCACTCAAGTCACGACGCAAAATCTCGGCGAAAAAGTGCTGCGTTTCCAGGCGCATGTCATTCTTCACGCGGCTGTCGAAATTGGGGTAGTACTCTGGATTGATGGCGATGCGATTCAGTTCGTCCAGTTTTAGCCACTGATCCGTGAAGTTGGCAACGAAATTCCAAATACGATCATCCTTGATCATGCGACGTACGGTCTTCTCGAACGTGTCCTTATCGTGCAACTCACCTGTGCCAGCCACTTTTGCCAGCGATTCGTCCGGCATCGTGCTCCATAAAAAGTATGACAGGCGCGCCGCCAGTTCGTGATCCGTCAATGGCTGACGCTTCACATCGGTTTTGGGCTCCATCAAGAAAAGAAACTCGGGGGCAATCAGTACCTCTGGCAATACCTCACGCATCGCCACTTCAAGCGAGTCAACCTTGGGGCGGTACGCTTTGTAAACACGCATCAACCGATCAACTTCAGATTGCGTTGCCGGCCGCCGATAGGCGCGTGACATGAATCGATCAATCACCAACCGGGCGTAGGCGCGTTCATCTTTCTCGCGCAGGGGCGACGAGAAGAGGATTTGCGTGTGATGTTTGGGCGGCCACGATTCGTAATAGGGTGATTCGTAAACAACCGAGTGAATCCGAATTTTTGGTTTCCCCTCTTCGCCCGGCAACGTCGCCTTTTGGATCTGCTTCTTGAACCGAGCGACCTGATCAGGCTTGGCCGGCCTGCCACGATCGTCGACATTCTCCGATGCCCAGATGCCTGCGGGCCATTTATCGTAGTACGAATTGCTGAAACCCATTCGTAGTCCCGGGTTCCTGCGTTCCTTGATCGGCGTCGTTGGATCGGGGTGAGGGTACTGTTCCATGTGACCAAACAATTCAACGGTCTGAGGTTCACTCGCCGATCCCGTTAGCTTGATCTCGCCGACCAACTTCAGCCTGAAGTTGTTTGGACTGTTGCGATAACCAAGGTGAATGCCAAGCACGGGCGCGTCGATACCCTCCACCGGTTCTGCACTGGCTGTAACGCGAACCCTGAACGGCCCTTCTACCGGCGCCGGCGGGAATATCATCGTGCCGGCGGACGGTATCTGCTTTTCTGTTCCTTGGCCGTAACCTTCTCCGCCGATTTGTTCTTTTTCAAATCGATTGACCTTTGGCTGGTCGCCAATGACGATCGCCTTTTCAAGTGCCTTTCTTGCGGTACGAAGGAAGTGTTCCAACCGACGCGGCGACATGCGCAGTGTCATGCCATGATTCTTGAAGCCATCCGGGGAGGAAGGTTCGGGCGGCAATTCTTCGCTGTAACCCACATCGACACCAAGAAG
Source organism: Phycisphaeraceae bacterium (assembly GCA_028281215.1). Classification (GTDB taxonomy): domain Bacteria; phylum Planctomycetota; class Phycisphaerae; order Phycisphaerales; family Phycisphaeraceae; genus JANQKH01. The sequence continues at coordinate 2,549 of JANQKH010000481.1, forward strand.
ATCTCGCATCGTGTTGGCGTACTCGTAGCGCGTCAGGCGACGCATCACGACACGCCCCCCGGTGCTTCGCCGGACAGCCGTTGCTCGCTTCAACTCCGATGTCAGCCAAGACACGATTTGCTCACGCTCAGACGGTTTCGGCTGGTCGGCCTTGGCGGGTGGCATGTCGCCCTGGTTCAACTCATTCAGCGCGTCATGCCAGGTTTCTCCGTCATTTCCAGTTGCCATGTTGGCGTCGAGTCGATCAAAACGGATTTCACCCTTCTGCTTCGTATCGCCATGACAGGAAAAACAATATCGCTTGAGCAGGGGAAGCACTTCACGCCCGTATTGCTTGAGCGACGCGTGCTCGTGTTGCAATGCAGCATTGTCAGCTCCCACCGGGACTGATGTCAGCAGGCTGGTAACCACCAGCGTCAAGATGGCACTAGTCGATCGTG
>JANQKH010000485.1 GCA_028281215.1 Phycisphaeraceae bacterium
GGCGGTGAATCTGGTCAATACCAGCCTGTCCGGCGGCATCGATTTCGTGTTCCCGAACTTCGTACTGAACCCCGGCGAAATGGCGCTGGTGGTTGGCAATCTTACCGCGTTTGAGAGCCGGTACGGCACGGGACTGAACGTGGCGGGCGAGTTCTCGGGCAAACTCAAAGATGAAGGGGAACTGGTCACGTTTTCCAATGCGTTGGGCGAAGTGATCAGCAGTTTTGAGTACGACGACAAGAACGGTTGGCCTCGCCGTGCGGATGGTGACGGCAGTTCACTGGAAATTATCGACCCGCTCGGCGATTACACAGACAATGACAACTGGCGGGCCAGCGCCGAATACGGCGGCACGCCCGGCGCTTCAGGCGAAGGGCATCGCGGCGACGTGGTGATCAATGAAGTGCTGACGCACACCGACCTGCCCGACGTCGATGCCGTCGAACTCTACAATACCACCGCCAATGTGATCGATATCAGCGGTTGGTATTTGAGCGATTCGACCAACTACCGCAAGTTCAAAGTGCCGCAGAACACGTTCATTGAAGCCGGCGGTTACATCGTCTTTGATGAAAATCATTTCAATACCAGCGGTGGCGTTGACCCGGCGGATTTCGCCTTCAGCGGAGCACATGGCGATGAACTGTACCTGCTTGAAGCGACGCCGGTAGATGAATTGCTGCGCTTTGTGGATCAGGTGGAATTCGGCGCGGCGATCAATGGAGAATCGTTCGGCCGTGTCCCCAATGCGTCGGGCGAACTCTACCCCAATCTCGAAGTCACATTAGGGCAAGCCAACAGCGGCCCGCGCGTCGGTCCGCTCGTTATCACCGAGATCATGTACAACCCTATGGATCCAGGCAACCTGCCGGCTGGTATGACAGTCGATCAACTTGAATACGTGGAAGTGTTCAACCCCACGGCGAACTCGGTCGACCTGACCGATTGGCGCATCCGCAAGGGTATCGATTTTGATTTCCCGGCAGGCACGACCATCGACGCCGGGCAGACGCTGGTGATCGTCGCGTTTGACCCCGTTCTGGACACGGCGTTCCTCGCTGCGTTCGAAGCGGCGTACCCGACTGCGGTGGGCGCTGCATTGCTTGGGCCGTTCGATAACAAACTCGACAACGGCGGCGAGCGGATTCAACTTCAGCGGCCGGACGATCCGCCTGCTGAAGAACCGAATTTCATTCCCCGCCTGCTCGAAGACGAAGTGCGCTACGACGATGATTTTCCCTGGCCGATCAGTTCCGACGGCACGGGTGACGCGCTGCACCGGTTGGACGCCGACCTTTGGGGAAGCAGCGCGCTGAGTTGGCGAAGTGGCTCGCCCAATCCGGGCACGATCGATGGAACGGCTCCGACAGTGATGAGCGCCATGCCCAATGCTGGTGAAAGCCAGCGGTCGTTGGTAACGCAGATTGAGTACCAGTTCGATGAGCCGGTCACCATCGGCGCGGCGCTGGTGTTGGATAATCTTTCCACCGGTCAGACGATCGACGCCAATGACTTCGAGATGGCGTACGACGAACAGACACACACCGCCACGTGGACTTTCCCCGGCCTGACCGGCGCCACGTTACCCGAAGGCTGGTACCGCGCGACGCTGCTTGGTTCGGCGATTACCGACATGAACGGCAACCTTGTCGACGGTGACGGCGACGGCGTGGAAGGCGGCGATCACGTCGTCACGTTCTATCGCTACTTTGGCGACGGCGACGGTGACCGCGATGTCGACAACTTCGATCTGTTGCGATTCCGACTGACCTACCAGTTGTCCGATGATGATGCGCCTTACAACTACGTGTACGACAATGATTTCGATGGCGATGTGGATGCGTTCGACCTGTTCCGGTTCAGGTCCAATTTCCAAAGCATTAGCGAACCGCCCGACCTTGCGGGTGACGATTTCGCCAACGCCTTCGATCTCGGCACGATCGCCTCGGCTGTGGTGATCGATGAATTCATCGGCGGCAGTGATCAGGCGGACGTGTTTCAGTTCGCTGTTGACCAATCGACATCAATGACCTTGTCGCTCACCGGTTTGAGTTTCGATGCGAACCTGAAGTTGTACGACAGCCAGTTCAATCTCATCGACAGTTCGCTCAACGCGGGCAGTTCCAGTGAGTCAATCGTGTCGGCACTATCGCAGGGTACGTACTTCATTGTGATCGAGGCCGTCGATTCAGATGTCACGGCTTATCATTTGCAACTTCAACCGGGTTGATCGTCCAAGGCGCGGGGGGACAGCAACTGCAAAATAGCGTATCCAGACTGCCAACGGCTGATTCCCCTTTTTGGGCGGGGGATTACAATATGGACGTTTGGACCATGCTCATGAAACAAGACTTCATTGCAACTTTGATTGTTCTGTGTTCTGTCGCGATGGCTTCGGCGACGGCTGATGATCGTGTGGATTTCAATCGCGACATCAAGCCGATTCTTGCCGACACCTGCTATACCTGTCACGGCCCGGACGCCAACACGCGCAAGGCCAAGTTGCGGCTTGACGCCCGCCACGACGCGTTTGCCGATCGCGATGGCATTCGGCTGGTGGTACCGGGCAGGCCTGACCAAAGTGAGTTGTACCTGCGCATCACGGCTGAAGAAGCGGACGATCGCATGCCGCCGTCGAAGGCGACACGCAAACTGAGCCGTAAGCAGATCGCGCGCGTTCGACAATGGATTCAGCAGGGTGCGGAGTGGGAGGAGCAGTGGTGGTCGTTTGTGCCGCCGCAACGTCATGCGCTGCCGAAGGTGAGTGATTCAAATTGGCCACGTAATGCGATCGACCATTTTGTCCTCGCCCGGTTGGATCGGGAGCGATTGAAACCGTCTCCAATGGCTGACAAGAGCACGCTGATTCGCCGAGTGACACACGACCTGACTGGTTTGCCGCCGACGCCTGATGAAGTTGACGCCTTTCTC
>JANQKH010000488.1 GCA_028281215.1 Phycisphaeraceae bacterium
CTTAACCAGTTGTTCGAGTTCGATCTTCAAACCGGGGCGGTCGCCGATGGCCGTCGTTTCAAATTCAATCTTGACCGCAGGGCCGGATACATCGAACGCCAGGTAAACCGGCTTTTCCCGGTAGTTGGATTTGTTGCGGTTGTTGTTGCGGGCGCTGTTGTTGCCGCCTCCGGTTTTCACGACGGTGGTCTTGATTTCGCCGGACTTGTTGAATGTTTCCTCCCACGTCACGCCGGCGTCGACAGACAAGGCTAGAGTGGCGACCAGCAAACAGGACAACGACATAATCGAACGATGACGCATGACCATACTCCAATGTCAAGGGACGGCAATGGGAAGACATAATCAGTTTATCACGGGGCGCGACGGAGTCCAAACGCGGGATTCAAGCCTACGGGCCATACATCTGAAGGAAAATCGGAATTCATCGAACGTGTGCCATGGCTGGCTTGTCCAGCCATGACACACATATAGAATCAGTACATCTCCCGAAATCACACCTCCAACCCCTCATCCGCATCGCCTGTCGCGCCACCTTGAATCGCTGCCAGTGGATTTTCGTGGAGTCGGCGGAACGCCAGCGGATTGATGTGTGGCGGATTGAAATGGGGGTCGCCCAACAAGGCCCGTGTCACGCGAACCACGTGTGGATGGCAGTTTTCAATGAACAGTTTGAACCGTTGCTGCGTGCCGGCGGCAGCCGTGCCGACCACGAACACATTGTCTACGCTGGTTTGCAACGTCGTGGTGTCCACCTTTGGCGCACGGTTGTCGCCAACCAGCTCCATGCCCAGTGATTCGAGCAACGACGTGTCCATTTCGTAACCGGTCAACAGCAACACGAAGTCCGCCTCGACCGATGACGGCGAACCATCGAGCGTTGATTGCAATGTCACTGCCTGCTCATTGATGGCCGTGGGAACGGAATTTGGATGAAATGTGATCTGTCCACTTTGGATCAGCCATTCGATCTCCGGCTTGAGCCAATACTTGACGCTTTTACCGTCGAATGCATCGTGGCGGTAACTCAGGTGCACCTTCGCGCCCGCGCGGAAACAGCGAATCGCTGCTTCAACCGCCGAGTTGCGCCCACCAACAATCAACACGCGCTGTTTGAAAAATGCATGGGCTTCATCAAAGTAATGGCTGACGTGGGGCAAGTCTTCGCCGGGGATATCCAGGCGGCGCGGCCGATGCATGTCGCCGACGGCGAAGACGATGCGTTTGGCCTCGTACTGCCTCGTCTGTCCCGCGTGCTGTGTGTGCAACACGAATCCGCCGGCATTTTTCTTGATGGCATTAACGCGTTCATAGGTATGCACATTCAAATCAAACTGTTCGACGATGCCGCGCAAGTACGCCAGGTAATCTTCACGCGTCGCCTTGCTTTGATCGGGCGTGTTCAGCGGCACACCGCAGATCGCAATGCGGTCGGGCGAACTGAAAAACGTCGTCTGCTTCGGGTACCACGAAATCGTGTGACCGATCTGATTCGCATCGAACTGAAGATAATTGACGCCCGCATCTTTAAGCGCGACCGCGAGTTCGAGGCCGATCGGGCCGGCGCCGATGATGACGACATCCGTGGAAAGCATGGACGGGAGTGTAGCAGAGCGAAATCGAGGTGAAGGGATAGGATATCAGTAATAACTTCGCGTCGCGGCCCAACCATCGATCACGTCGTCACTGACCACTTGGGTCTTCGCCGGCCACGGCGGTTCACCGTCATCAGTCGCTTCATGGCGCGGCAAATTCTCCGCGTGACCGTCAACGAAACCGATGCCGACCGTCAAAGGCTCATCACCGGTGTGCCAACGGTGACGTTTATCATTGAAACCATGTCGGGCGTAGATCACTTCGTCGGCGAGGAACAGTTTGCGGTCCGGCCGTTTCACTTCGCCTGTTCGATGGCCCTCGATAATCCAGATGCCGTTGATGGCGACTTTCTGCCGTCGCGCGATGTAATGCTGTGTGCGTTCGGGATAGGTGTAGCTGAGGCCATAGAACTCGTGAGCGAGGTATTGCTTGCCGCGCTGAAAGGTGTCCTGCGTGCCGGAATCGAGCGGGCAGACGGCGGTGTTCCAGGGGTCGGCGAGGTAACTGGTCAACGCGCGG
>JANQKH010000522.1 GCA_028281215.1 Phycisphaeraceae bacterium
TGCGGCCGGCGTAAAGTTCCATCGCCGCCATGTGAATCGCGCTGAGACTGCTTGCGCATGCCGCATCGACCACACAATTGGTGCCGCCGAGATCAAAGCGATTGGCAATCCGTCCCGCCGCCACGTTGCCGAGCAAACCGGGAAACGAATTTTCCTGCCACGGCACGTAGCCTTGCGCGATGCGTTCGACCACATCGTCGGCCGTCGCTTTGTCGACGCCCGAGTCCGCCAGCGCTTTTCGCCAGAGCGGATGTCCAAGCCGTGCGCCCAAGGGGATGACCAGTTCAAGCGTGCCGGTCACACCCATGATCACGCTACACCGGTCGCGGTCAAACGGTCTGCCGTCGCCTTTGTCTTTGCCGGTTTCATAGTCGGCATCCTGCAACGCCTGCTCGGCGACGTACATGCCCAGCAGTTGCGTGGTGTCGGTCGCTTCGATGTTGTTGGGCGCGATACCGAAGTGAAGTGGGTCGAAATCGACCGGCTCAATGAACCCGCCGCGCTGCGCGTAGGTCATGTCCGGTTTGGAGGGATCGCCGTCGAAATAGTCGTTCGGATTCCAATGCGAAGCCGGCACGTCGGTGATCGCATCGACGCCTTCCTTAATGTTGTGCCAATAGGCGTCGGGGCCGTCTGCTTTGGGGAACAGACAACCGATGCCCACGATGGCGAGTGGCGGTGGTGAGTTGAAAGGATCGTTTGGGCTCATTTCGCTTGCTTCTTCGAGGCGTCCTTGGATTGATCTGACTCCGTTTTCTTGGCTTCCAAATATTCTTTGACCGCCGTCCCAACGGACGCGTCCATGGCCACGGAACCATCAACCCTTGCGCCGAGGCCCTCGGGGTTGGGTTGTCCGTCGAGCAGTTCAAAGACCACAAACTCATTGCCCTGCATCCGCGCACGCCGTTCACCCGGGCGGATCATGATGAACCCTGGATTGTCACCCGTTCGCGGGTTCATCAATGTTTGCGGATCCAGGTAATTCTGTTGGGTGAGTTGGTCAAAACTCTCCGGCAATCTGGAGCTGTTTTCGACGGAGTACGCATCCATGGCGATTACCACCTGCCTGATGTGTTGCGCAGTGCGTTGTATCTTTTCTTGCTGCGTTGGTCCGCAACCGAGCATGACGAATGCGAGCAGCAGCAACTCGAGGAGCACAACAACTCTGTTCAAACGCATCATGTTTCCGTTTCGCATCGTTCAAATCCCTCCGGTCATTCGTGGGGCGAGTTGGTCCATCGGCATCGGCCGAATGTTCATCACGTTGGCGTCACAGGCCGGCCATTGCATGCGCAACTGATTGGCTCGCGTCATCACCGCTGCGCCGTACAGCAGGTTCATCACTACGTCGGCGACGCGCCGGTTTTCCGCTTGCTCGAGGTGGCTGCCTTTAGCCCATTCATTGAAGGCGCCCATCGCCGGGCCGCACCAGACCTGATAGTCGATCTGCCGCGTCGGTTCGCCCGCGTTCGCCCAGCGTGAGCTGAGACCGAGGTACCAGCGAAACACGAGGGCCATTCTATGCTTGGGGTCGCGATGGGCCTTTTCAATCTGCGAGGGGTCGAACTGCGCGAAGTAATCGCGCGTCTTCTGCCAGACTTCATCCAACGTGGCGCGGAAAATGGTTTTTTCGATGTTCGCGCGATCACTCGCCGGCAATGATTCAAGGCTGTCGTGGGCGCGATAGAGTTCAAACAGTTTCTGCGCCCGCATGGCGAACATTGTGCCGCGTTTGAGCACCTGAAGTTTCACGCCCATCTCGAACATGTCGGCCGCGGGCGCCATGGTCACGTCCGCCTGCTCCGTTTGCGCGAGCATTTGCCGTACGGCGTCGCTGCTGCCGGACTCCACGCACGCCTGGTTGACCGTACCGGTGACGATGTACGCCGCACCCATCGCGAATGCGGCGGCGGCGGAACTGGGCGTGGAAATCCCGCCGGCCGCACCGACGCGCAGCCGACAGGTCTTCGCGTCATAACCATGTTCAGCCTGCATGCGATCCCGCAACGCCAGCAACGTTGGCAGCAACGTGACCAAGGGTCGATTGTCCGTGTGACCACCGGAATCTGCTTCAGCGGTCAGATCCTGCGCCATGGGGATTTGCCGCGCGAGATGCGATTGTTCACGAGTGATGTCACCGCGCGAGACCAGTTCGTCCAAAAAACGTTGCGGCGGCGGGCTGAACCACTTTGTCGCGACTTCAATCCGTGACGCCTTGGCAATGAACCGGTTGGGCGCGATCACGCGACCGGTTTGCGCGTCACAGTGAATGTCGGCGACGCGGTACCGCACTGCCGGCAAAGTCAGATCGAGGTACGCGGACGCTTCGAGCAGGCGCACGTTGCGTTGAAGGTAGAGTTCGACGACGGCCGCTTCGTGAGCCGGCTCATTCGGGCTGTGAATCAGATTGCAGGCGAACGGCAGGTTGTCACCGAGTCGGGCTTGAAGGTAGTCAAGCGCAGCCGTCACCTGCGCGATGGACTGCCCGGCCGCGCCATAGGAGCCGAGCACGCCAACCTTCGCCGCCGCCTCGACCAATTGGGGCGAAGCAATGCCGTTCGCCATCGCGCCGGTCATGTAGCCGAAGCGCAGGCGGTGGTCATCACAGAAAGACCTGTCGCCCAGTTGGGCCGGCGTCACAGCAGGCACATGTGCGAGCAGAGGCAGCGATACGGTGTCGCCGTCGGCTTGCATGGCTTGCCCGGCATCACCATTGAGGCGAACCACGCCGCCCATCGTCGCGCTCGGTTGGCCGTTGCTTTCCACCACGCAGAACGCGCGAGGCAGATCGCCCAACGCCTCGGCCACGGCGTCGAATCCATCGCGCACGGCGGCGCGGGGACCGACCCAGCACTGCCGGTCGCCGCCGCCATCTACCGATGGTCCGCCGTGTGAGGATGGATTGATCGCCGTGGTCAATTCTGTTCCTTTCGCCCCCAACCGGATGGATCAACGCGAATCATAACCTATTTGCTCAAAAGCGTTTTGTGATGAAGACGCCACGTATTCGGTGTCAACCGCCACCGAACAGAATCATACGGAGCGGTATGATGGACTGCCGGTTGGGACGAAACCGGCAAGTCGATCAGCAACAGGAGCATCCCATGGCACAGGACGACAAGAAAACATATGACGAAGCGGCGACGCGGACGAAATTAGAAGCCGAACTGCCGAGTTGGGAATACCGCGACGGTTGGATTCGCCGCACATACAAAACCGGCGGCTGGCCGTTCACACTCATGGTGGTCAACGCCATCGGTTATCTCGCCGAGGCTGCGTTCCATCACCCGGATCTGAACGTCTCTTGGGCGCAGGTCACGGTCAAACTGTCCACCCACTCGGCGGACGGCATCACCGACAACGATTTCGAGTTGGCCAAACGGATCGAAGAACAGGTGACGTGGTTGCCGGAGGAAAGCGCTTCGCTCGACGGGTTCGAAAAAGGGTTTGGAAAGAAGTGGACCAGGTAGCGTATCTGGTGATTGGG
>JANQKH010000524.1 GCA_028281215.1 Phycisphaeraceae bacterium
AAAAGGGTGTGCAAAGTAGAAAGTGGACGGAACGGTTTACTCTCCGACATCGGACTGCCATTTCTGACTTCAAAGTTCGATGTTGAACGTTGAACGTTCAAAGTTCTTCGCGTTCGACGTTCACGTTGACACCCTTTAATCTACGTTCATGTCAACGTCTTCTTCCGATTGGATGCCGGACTCCAAACTGGTCATCGGCATGGTGCATTTGCCGCCGTTGCCGGGTAGTCCGGGGTTTGATGCGACGAATGCGCGCGCGGCGTTGGGCGAGCTGAACGAACGGGTGATGGCGGATGCGGAAGCGCTGGTCGAAGGCGGTGTGCATGCCCTGATGGTGGAGAACTTCGGTGACCTGCCGTTCTACCCCCGCCGTGTACCGGCGCACGTGATCAGTCACATGACCGCTATTGCAAACGATCTGCTGCTGACCATCGACGTTCCATTCGGCATCAACGTGTTGCGCAACGACGGCCGAAGCGCCTTGGCGATCGCCGCGGCGAGCGGTGCAACTTTCATTCGTGTCAACGTGTTGTGCGGTGCGCGGGTGACCGATCAGGGCGTCATCGAAGGTATCGCTCATGATCTGTTGCGCGATCGCGTGCAGCTTGGCGCGACCGATATTCGCATCTTCGCGGATGTCGATGTGAAACACAGCACGGCTGTGGGCGAACCGCAGCCGATCGAAGATGAAGTGAAGGACACGCTCCAACGCGGGCTTGCCGACGCTCTCATTGTCTCCGGAGCCGGCACGGGCGCCTTGACCGACATCGATCACGTCCAGCGCGCCAAGACCGCGGCCGGCGACGCACCGGTCATCATCGGCAGCGGCGTGAACGCGGACAACATCGCCGATTATCTCAACATCGCCGACGGGGTGATCGTGGGTTCGTCATTGAAAAAAGACGGCGACGTGCGGAAGCCGGTGGATGTGGAACGGGTAAAGAAATTGATAAATGCGATGGGTGGATGATGGGTGAATGATCGGTGAACTTCCGTCGTACCCGCCGCCACCCCGAATACCCTATTGAGATGACCGGAGTTACATACCGTGCCATTCAACATGTTCTTTACCGACTACAGAGAATCCGTGAGTATTCCGGCGGAGGATGCATCGCCCCGTGAACTGGACTCGATTCTTCAAATGATGAATCGAGTGCTTCGAAGACCGGAGAACTTTCTGGGCATTGTCGACCGCAGGGATATCACATTGCAATTCATGGTGAATGATGACCTGACCATTCACGTCGACGTGCCCATGCCTGAACGAGGCGGATCATTGGTCAAGACTTCTGGCCTTTCCGAGTGCCTTGAACTCGTCAAAAGCCTGGATGATCCGATCGACTACGAATCGATTCCGGACATGGAGTTTCAGACCTGGGGATTCGATGTCCCCAAGAAACCGTGGTGGAAGTTCTGGTAACCCGCACTCAACTTGCCCGGGGCGACTCATGCTTGTCTACACCGCCTGGCTTCTGTTTCTGATTTTCGTCGCGTTCTGGCTATCCATTACGATGGCGAGCTTTCTTCGCGCGAATCGGCGGGCACGGGAGTATCGGGAGAACAAGGCGAAGAAGAAAAAGAAGTGAAACGGGGTGCTGAACGAGAGTGGCGATCTGCGATCGCCCGCTAAACAGAGTTGCGATCATCAGATTTCACGTGACATCAGACTTCTCAGTTTCCACTTCAGTGATCCCGCTTCTCATTTCTGACCTCCCGCCTCGCTCAACCATTGGTTAAACCACGCCCGTGATTCGTCCGCCACCTGATTGGTCAGGTCCGCCCAGATGCCCACGTGGCCGGCGAGGTGGACTGGTGACAGTTTGGAGTGTTCGTTGCCGTGCTTGATCAGCGTTTGCGAATGGTGGAACGGCACGAGCAGGTCGGTGGTGCCGTGCATGAGAAGGACGGGCGCGCGGGTGTTTTTCATGCCTGTGATCGCGTCGGCTTCATCAGGGTCAAACGACGCGATCTTGCCGGCTTGATCGAGCAGATGGTCAAAGTCTTTGTCGCTCAAAAGCCAGCCCACCACCGGAACGGTTACACGACCGAAATGTGGGAGCACACTCCGCAACGTGCTGAACGGCGCGACCGCGACCACCGCTGCGACGCGTTCATCGTGGCCTGCAAACTGGATCGCCACCGCCGCGCCGTACGACATGCCCCACACGCCGAGTTTGCCGGCGAGCAGGTTCTCGGATTCCAGGCGATCGACGACTTGCGACAGGTCGCGTCTTTCCACGACGCCGAACGTTCGGTATTGTCCGGACGAGGTGGAGTAACCGCGAAAGGCGACGAGCACGGCCCGGTACCCATGCGCCGCCAGCGTTTTGGCTTTGCCGAGCATCCAGAACGCGCGGTCGCCGAAACCGTGGAGGACAAGCACGGTGCCTTTGGGCGTCGCATCGTGTGGCGGATCGATGATCCACACGCCGACGGTGGCGTCGGGCGGCCCGACGTCAACACGTAGAAATCGTTTGGCGCCCCAGAGGTTCAGCGAAAACAAAGTGGGATCGTCGGCCGCGGTGATGGTTTTGTCGTGGTTCGGCGCTTTGACGATGCGGCCGGCAAGGAAGTCAGTGCA
>JANQKH010000565.1 GCA_028281215.1 Phycisphaeraceae bacterium
TCACCCACTCGACACAAAAGTACGGCAACCTTTGGGATCAGCACAGCCGACTCAAAGAAGGGCACACCGGCAACGCCCGCGCGGTCGACAAGCCCATCGCCGGCCTGCTTCAAGATCTTAAACAGCGCGGCATGCTCGACGACACGCTCGTGATGTTCGGCAGCGAGTTCGGCCGCACGCCGACGTTTGAGTTCATGGATGGCGGGCTCGGCCGACTCACCAACGGCCGCGACCACAACCCCTACGGCTTCACCATGTGGTTCGCCGGTGGCGGCGTCAAGCCCGGATTCAGCTACGGCGCGACCGACGACTACGGCTACTACGCCACCGAAAATAAAGTCTCCGTCTACGACCTCCACGCCACCATCCTCCAACTGATGGGCCTCGATCACTGGGCGTTGACCTACCGCCATTCCGGTCGTGACTTTCGTCTGACCGATGAGTTCGGCCGCGTGGTCAAACCGATCATTCAAACGTGACACCGGTATATGCGTGCGATTGGCTCCGGTAGAATGCCTGCGAACGCGAACGATCGTCTTTCGCGTCGTGGTTGAGTCTTATCCAGGGAGCCCTCTCATGTCGGATCGTCCCATCCCGCCGCAAGCGGTCGAAGTTCTCCAGGCCTTTCTCGCCGCCTCGGACAAGAAAGATGAAGAGGCGATGAAAGCATGTGTGTCGAAACAGACCATCGAGGCGGGTCAAATGAATACGGAGGGCGCTGAGGGCATGGAATACCACCTCGGTGACCCGGTCTGGGAAGGCGACAACGTGGTGATCCCGATGCGCGCGGTACCGACCGCCGAATCGCCACAAGGCGTTCCGGAGATGGAAATGCAGTGCCTGATGGTCGAGGAAGACGGGCAGTGGAAGTTTGATCTGATGGAAACAATGAACCGACTGATGGGTGGCGACCTCGGCGAGATGATGGATCAAATGGCGGACATGATGAAGGACACGATGGAAGGCCTAGGCGAAGCGATGGCCGAAGGTATGAAGGCGGCGTTCGGCGAAGGGGAAAGCGTGTCGGACGATAACGTGAAAGATGAAAATGATGACGATCCGCCGGACTTACGATTGACGTGAGTTACTGGAAATGTTGCGGGTTGCGATGGCAGTTCAACTTTGGGGTGCGGCGTGATTAATGTTAAGAGAACAGGTCAAACGAAGCAGACGCATCAACACGGTGAAACCGCATATGAGGCCACGTGTATGCAGCATGCGTCCCCGGCAAAGTTTGAGGCCAAATACCAAAGGTTGCGCCCTACCACCATCACCGTGCCACAACCATCTTCGCCACACACTCGGCAAGTTGGCGGTAGTCTTCGGCGCCACGGGAGCCGGGGGCGTATTCGAAAATGGTCGAACCGAAGCTGGGGCACTCGGCGAGTTTGATGTTGCGGCGGACCGCGGGCGTGAGAATCTGACAATCTCGCCAGGGGGTCTGCGCGTCGCCGTTGGCGCTGAGAAAGTCGGACAGGTCACCTACCACTTCCTGCGCGAGGATCGTTTGTTTTTCGTACATGCATAGGATGATGCCGGTCACACGGAGGTCGGGATTGAAGCCCTGCCCGATGAACCCGACGGTTTCGAGCAGTTTGCTTAAGCCCTGTAGCGCCAAGAAGTGGGCCTGCATAGGCACGAACACTTCGCGCGCCAGTGTCAGCGCGTTGATCGTCAGCAGGCCGAGGCTGGGTGGACAATCAATCAAAACAAAATCAAACCGGTCCGCGCCGGATTCGTCGTGAAGCACAGCCGCGAGTTTGTCTTTCAAAATGCGCTGCGCTTGCCCGGTGATCAACTTCGGCGCCAGTTCCGTTTCCGCGCCGGCCAGATTCACCTCCGCGGGCAACG